>CACZRH010000069.1 GCA_902783455.1 uncultured Lachnospiraceae bacterium
CAGGAATTCTATCAGTTTACAAAGAATTTAATTGCATTCCGAAAGAGCAAATCGTTTTTGAATCTGTTTGACGAGCTGACCATGTCCGATTATGCCGGCTGCGGTTTTCCGGATTTGTCTTTCCATCAGGAAGAAGCATGGAGAGCGGATTTGTCCGGTGATAAACATCATATCGGCATGATGTTCACGGAAATTGCGGATGTATCATCGAGTGACAGAAGCGAGCAGGACAGAAGCAGACATCTCGGTACAAGATATGCAAAGCTATACTACATTGCATTTAACATGCATTGGGAAGAACGTAAATTCTCAATGCCGAATCTGATTAAAAAAGCTAAATGGAATCAGATTTTAACAACCGGTGAGAATGCGGAAAAGTCTGAGGACGGTGGAAACATCAGTTTCAATGTGCCCGCAAGAACGGTTGTGATTTTTGAAGCAAAATAAATAAAAAAGGGGATATGAAAAATGATAGGAGATAAAAAAGTATTATTCAGCGGAATGCAGGCAACGGGTTCACTGACACTCGGAAATTATCTGGGTGCATTAAAGAACTGGGTTGCATTAAGCGAGGAATATGAATGTTTCTATTCCGTAGTGGATCTGCATTCGATTACGGTTCGTCAGGATCCTGCAGAACTTCGTAAAAAAGCCAGAAATCTTTTGATGTTATACATTGCAGCAGGGCTTGACCCCAAGAAAAACTGCATTTATTACCAGTCCCATGTCAGCTGTCACTGTGAACTTGCATGGATTCTGGACTGCTTTACCTATATGGGCGAGTTAAACCGCATGACACAGTTTAAGGATAAATCCGCAAAGCATGCCGATAATATCAATGCGGGATTGTTTACCTATCCGGTACTGATGGCGGCTGATATTTTACTTTACCAGGCAGATGTTGTTCCGGTCGGTAAAGATCAGCTTCAGCATCTGGAATTAACCCGTGACATCGCAGGTCGTTTTAATTCCATCTACGGCGATGTCTTTACGATTCCGGAGCCTTATCTCGGAAAAGCGGGAGCGAAGATTATGTCCCTGCAGGACCCTTCCAAGAAAATGTCCAAATCCGATGAAAACCCGAATGCCAGCATTTATTTGACCGATGACCGTGATACGATTATCCGCAAATTCAAACGTGCGGTAACCGATTCCGAGTCAAGCATTCGTTATGATGTTGATCAAAAACCCGGTGTATCCAATCTGATTGAGATTTACGGAGCGGTAACAGGAAAATCTTTTGAAGAAGTGGAAAAGGAATTCGAAGGAAAAGGATACGGCGATTTCAAACTTGCAGTCGGCGAATCCGTTGCAGATCTTTTGGATCCGCTTCATACCCGTTTTGCAGAGCTTTCCGGCGACAAGGCTTATATTGACGGAATCATTAAGGAAAACTCCGAAAAAGCGGAGTATTATGCAACCAAAACACTCCGCAAAGTGCAGAAGAAAGTTGGTTTCCCTGAAAGAATCCGTTAAAAGCGTTCATTATATGGTGAATTTGTATGAATAAAAAGCTTACAGACCTCCAGGAGTTTGTATACGAAATCAATAAAGTTTATAAGGACAGGATTGCCTATCGTTTTATCGTTTCCGACCAGATTGTCGAGAAAACATTCGGGGAACTTGCAAAGGATGTTTTTGCGGTTGCGACATGGCTTCATCAGTTCGGTCTTCGAGGAGATAAAATCGCCATTATCGGCGGAACCTCCTATCCCTGGATTGTCACGTTCTTAGCCAGTGCCATCAGCGGAAATATTGTTATTCCGATTGATAAGCTGCTTCAGAAGGAAGAAATTCTGAATCTGATTTCCAGAGGCGGTGCAAAAATCGTTTTCGTGGCAGAAGAATTTGAGCCGTGGATGAAGGAAATCCGTGGGATCGAGGATGATCTGAAGTCCGAGAGAGAGGTATATTCTTTCCTTGGAACGACATTCCGCGAAATGCTTCGTACGGAACGGGAAAAGCTTCCGAAAGTGAAACCGGAGGATCCCTGTCTGTTATTATTTACATCCGGAACAACCGGAACCGGAAAAGGTGTTTTAATTTCCCATAAAAACATCGTAAGCAATGTCAATGAAATTTCTCATATGGGCTATGATAAGGAAGTTGCCGAACCGATTGTCATGTCGGTTCTTCCGATTTATCATACATTCGAATTAACAGTCGGAAACCTTGGAATTCTTTATACCGGAACCACCATTTGTATCAATGATAAGCTTGAAAATGTGGTTGCGAACCTGAAACGGTTTAAACCCTCCGTAATGGTCGTTGTACCGGCGATTGCGGAACTGATTTATAAAAAAATCATGGAAGCCGTTTCCACGGCAGGTAACCGTCGAAAAGTCAATTTTGCGAAAAAAGTTGACCGTACTTTGGAGAAGATGAATATCGATGCAAGAAGAACACTGTATAAATCGATATTTGATGCTTTCGGCGGTAATTTAACTACAATTGTAGTCGGAGGAAGCGCTTTAAGACCGGAAATTGCAGAAACCTTAAACGGCTTTGGTTTCCATATTTATCAGGGATACGGCATGACCGAATGCGCACCGTTAATCGCTGCATGCCATCCCGGATGTGACCGTATCGGTTCTGTAGGAAAGCCGGTTTCTTACATGGATGTCAAAATCAAAAACGAAGAAATCATGTTAAAGGGCGACGGCGTCATGATTTCTTATTATGATAATCCGCAGGAAAATGAAGCGGCTTTTGATGACGGCTGGTTTAAAACAGGGGATCTCGGTTATATCGATAATGACGGATTTTTGTATATAACCGGACGTGCCAAGAATTTAATTATTCTTGATAACGGAAAAAATATTTATCCCGAAGAAATCGAAAGCTATTTGTTAAAAATTCCGGGTGTCAAAGATGCCTTTGTTTATGAAGACATCGGAAAAATTTCCGCTTTAATTGTTCCCGAAAGCATGAAGGAATCCACCATAAAGGGAATTAAAGCAGGAGTTCGGGATTTTAACGACAAAGCACCCGCTTATAAAAGAGTGGTCGGATTATCCTTCCGGCCTTCCGACCTTCCGAAAACCACAACGTTAAAAACAAAACGAAATGAAGTTTTAAAGTGGATTAAAGAAAAGAAGGATGAAAAAGCAGCGGAATATATTGCTCCCGTCAGCGCAGAGCAGAAGCGTCTCTGCAGTGCAATGGAACAGGTTCTGAAAGTAAAACGGATCGGCATCCGCGATGATTTCTTTGAAAAAGGCGGCGATTCCCTTTCTGCTTTGGAATTTGCCACGATCGTCGGTGTTCAGGCACAGGATATTTATGAATGCCCGACTGTGGAATTATTAGAGGATATGATTTTAAACGGTCCCGCAAAGGAAGCTGCGGACGAAGCAAAAGTTGATGTAAACTCCCTGCTTCATCATAACCGCGATCTGGTTGTCAATTCGGACCCGCATTATATTCTGCTTACCGGCGCAACCGGTTTTTTGGGCGCACATATTTTACGGGAGCTGATGCGAAGAGATTTAAAGGTAGTCTGCCTGGTTCGAAATGTGGATAAACTTCGTCCGACACTGAAAGGGTATTTTCCGAAGGAATATGATGAATTTTCCTACAAAGTGGTGAAGGGCGATATCGAAAAAGAACATTTCGGTCTGACCGATTCCGAATATAAAATTCTGACAAATCGAATCGACATGGTATTCCATGTGGCTGCAAATGTGCATCACGCCGGACATTACGAAGATTTTGAACGTTCCAACGTAATCGGAACGCAGCATGTGATTGATTTCTGCAAAGATGCAAACGCTGTTTTGCAGCACACCTCGACGGCCAGCGTAAACGGTGCAGGTACCGTATCGCAAAGCAAACCGAATGCAACATTCGATGAATTCTGTCTTGATATCGGACAGAAGTATACCCAGAATGTTTATATTCATTCGAAATATAAATCCGAGGAAAGGGTATTGCTTGCAAGGGAAAACGGCTTGAAAGCAAATATTTTCCGAATCGGAAATCTGACCTGGCGTAAATCCGACGGAATGTTCCAGAAAAACGCATCCGATAACGGCTTCTTAGAGCGTTTCAAGGGACTTTTGAAGGTAAAGATGTATTCGGATGAAATTGCGGAATATCCGATTGATTTTACGCCTGTGGATGAATGTGCCGAGGCATATGTTTTATTGGCATTGAATCATCATGTCAATAATATTTACAATCTTTACAACCCGAATGTATACAATCTTGATGCGCTTTGTAAAAAGTTCATGCTGCATGCAAAACGAGTTCCGAAGGAAGTGTTTGAAAAAAGCTTAAAAGAGCGTATTCAGGATAAAGAGGTTATGGTGCTTTCTTTCTATAATGCAATTGCATCTTCCTCGAAAAACATTCCGATTTCAAACGAGTATACGACGAAAGAGCTTGCAAAACTCGGATTCAGATGGAGCAAAATCGGCCCCGGATATCTGCGTTTTATAAAGAATTTGTAAAAGTATGAGAGTGTCATGAGAATAGGTATTGATGTCGGATCCACCACGATTAAGTGTGTGGTTCTGGATGATGAAAACAAAATTATTCATAACAGCTACGAACGCCATTTTGCCATGATTACCGAAAAGACCAAAGAGGTTATGGAAGGTGTCATGAAGAAGTTCGATATCAAGGAGCCTGTATATTTATCGATTTCCGGGTCCGCAGGCATGGGGCTTGCGGAAAATGCCGGAATTCCGTTTGTACAGGAAGTATACGCAACGAAGGTAGCGGTTTCAAACCGCATTCCGGATACGGATGTGGTAATCGAACTCGGCGGGGAAGATGCGAAAATCCTTTTCTTAAAAGGAAATCTGGAAGTCCGCATGAACGGAACCTGTGCCGGCGGTACAGGTGCTTTTGCCGATCAGATGGCATCCTTGATGAACATTACCGGCGATGAAATGAACGAGCTTGCAACGAATTGCGAAAAGGTATATTCGATTGCATCCCGTTGCGGTGTCTTCGCAAAGACCGATATTCAGCCGCTTTTAAATCAGGGCGCCAGAAAAGAGGATATATCAGCCAGTATTTTTAAGGCAATTGTCAATCAGACCATTACCGGACTTGCCCAGGGCCATCCGATTGAGGGAAATGTAGTATATTTAGGCGGTCCTCTTACATTTATGTCATATTTGCGCGACAGTTTTGATGAAGCGCTCCATTTAAAGGGAACCTTACCGGAAGATTCCCTTCTTTTTGTGGCTTTAGGTGCCGCATATTATGCAAATGAGCCGATTGATTTAAACGAAGCTTTGAAAAAAATCGGAGAGAAGAAGGAATTCTCCGTAGAAAGCGCGCTCGAGCCTTTATTTAAGAACGAAGACGAATATAAGGAATTCTGCGACCGTCACGCAAAGGATACGGTAAAGCATCGTGATTCTTTTGATTTATCGGAAGAAGTATTCTTAGGAATCGATTCAGGTTCTACAACATTAAAACTTGTATTAATCGACCGTGACGGAAACATTTTATACGACCGTTATACCTCCAACCAGGGACGTCCGATTGACGTTGTTGTGGAATTATTAAAAGAAATGTATGAAAACTACCCGGATTTGAAGGTTACCCGTGCGGCGGTTACCGGATACGGTGAGGAAATGATGAAATCCGCACTCGGAATCAATCTCGGGATTGTAGAGACGGTGGCGCATTTTACGGCTGCAAAATTCTTTCTGCCGGATGTGGAATTTATCATCGACATCGGCGGTCAGGATATGAAATGCTTTAAAATCGTAAACGGTGCGATCGATAATATCTTTTTAAACGAGGCATGTTCCTCCGGCTGCGGTTCCTTTTTACAGACCTTCGCAGGCTCCCTCGGTTATGAAATTGCAGAATTTGCAAAAATCGGTCTGTTCGGCCGGAATCCCGTGGATTTAGGCTCAAGATGTACTGTATTTATGAATTCAAGCGTAAAACAGGCCCAGAAGGAAGGCGTTTTGGTAGAAGATATTTCTGCCGGCCTTTCCATTTCGGTTGTCAAAAATGCGCTTTATAAAGTTATCCGTGTCCATACTGCAAAGGAACTCGGCGAAAAAATAGTCGTTCAGGGCGGAACCTTCTTAAACGATGCGGTTCTCAGAGCTTTTGAAAAAGAGCTCGGCGTTAACGTAATCAGACCCGATATTGCCGGAATGATGGGCGCATACGGTGCCGCTTTATATGCTAAAAACAGCAAAAGCACTGCAGAAGGCGGTCTGATTTCAAAAGAAGAATTAAATGAATTTACCTATGAAACGAAGAGTATTAACTGCAACGGCTGCAACAATCACTGCAATTTAACCGTTAATACCTTCCCCGGCGGCCGTAAATTCATCGGCGGAAACAAATGTGAAAAACCCGTCACGAAAAAATCCTCCGATGATTCGTTAAATCTGTATGAATATAAACTGGAATATTTCAGAAAAACCCTCGAGCATCAGCCGGAGAATCCGAAGGGCACCATTGGACTTCCGATGGCACTGAATATGTACGAAATGATGCCGTTCTGGCATGCATTTTTCACTTCACTTGACTATAAAGTACAGATTTCCGGCTTTTCCAACCGAAAAATGTATATCAAAGGACAGGGAACCATTCCTTCCGATACGGTTTGTTTCCCTGCTAAAATGGTACACGGCCATATCATTCAGCTGATTGAAGACGGCGTGGATGCAATTTTCTTCCCCTGTCTTACCTTTAATTTCAATGAAAAGCGCGGCGAAAATCATTATAACTGCGCGGTAATTGCAGGTTATCCGGAAGTTATCGGTGCAAATATCCGCGATTTTAAGAATTGTAAATATATCTGCGAATATTTGGGACCTCATAATAAAAAGCATTTTAAAAAGAGCATGTGGGAGCTGATGAACAAGTATTTTGATCCCATATCCAAAGCAGAGGTTTATTCCGCATGCGATGTCGCTTATGCCGCATATGAGCTCTATGTCAATGAAATCCGCAATAAGGCAATGGAAATCATTCAGGTCTGCAGGATGCAGAATAAAAAAATCGTCTGCCTGGCCGGAAGACCGTACCATACGGATCCCGAAATCAATCACGGAATCCATAAGCTGATTGCCCAGCTTGGCTTCGGCGTCATCAGCGAAGATTCTGTAAGCTATTATATGAAAAAAATTACACTAAATCTTCGTAATCAGTGGACATATCACGCAAGACTTTTCTCCGCAGCAGCTTACGTATCGAGACAGCCGGATATGTATCTGGTACACCTTGTTTCATTCGGCTGCGGTCTGGATGCGATTACAACTGATGAAGTAAGAAGCATCCTGGAAAGCGAAGGAAAGCTTTATACGCAGATCAAAATCGATGAGGTTACAAACCTCGGTGCCGTAAAAATCCGCTTAAGAAGTCTGATTGCCGCAATTGCACAGCAGGAAGAAGAAGCGAAATAATTAACCTGATTATAAAGTTTATAGAAAGTCGCAGAATAAATGAAAACCACTCTGAAACATTTTAAAAAAAGAGTTGAATATTCCCTGAAAATGAAGCGGGAAAAATATACCATCTTAATTCCCGAAATGGCACCGCTTCATTTCCGCCTGATTAAGCCGATTCTCGCAAGAGACGGATACAATACCGACCTGATGGGTTATGAAGGTCCGGAAGTACTGAAAAAGGGCTTACAGTATGTTCATAACGATATCTGTTATCCCTGCCTTTTAATAACCGGTCAGATGCTTACTGCAATGGAATCCGGGAAATACGATCCCAATAAGGTTGCCATGATGATTACCCAGTCCGGAGGCGGATGCAGGGACTCAAACTATATCAATTTAATGAGAAAGGCTTTTGAAAAAGCAGGATATCCGCAGGTTCCGTTTTTATCTGCAAATACCTGGTTTATGGAATATAACAGCGGCGTTTTAATGCGCATTTCCACTCTGTTTATGGCTGTTGCGGGTATGGTATACGGCGATTTTTTAATGATTCTGGGAAATCAGGTAAGGCCTTACGAAATCAACAAAGGCGAAACCGATGCCTTAATTGATAAATGGATTGAATTCTTAATCAATGAATTTGAACACGGACGCGGCTATTCCAAGAAAGCCATGCGGAAAAATCTCCACGCAATGGGAGAGGAGTTTATAAAGATTCAAAAGACCGATGAAAAGAAAGTAAAAGTAGCAATTGTCGGTGAATTATTCTTAAAATATTCCGTTCCCGGAAACAATCATTTAGAGGAATTCTTAGCGGAACAAAACTGCGAAGTTTATATGCCCAGTATGCTTGGCTTCGGCGTTTATAAGACAAACGGAGCATTGGAGGAATTAAAGAAATTCGGCGGAAAGCCATGGAAACGAGTAATCATGGAAATTGTCATGAAATGGTATTTTGGCATTGAAGACCTTTTGATTTCCGCCATCGAAGAATTTCCGCAGTTTACCGCACCGGAACGCGTAACCGATTTGGTACACAGGGCCGAAGGCATCATTGATCGAGCAAACAGCATGGGAGAGGGCTGGTATGTCGCTGCCGAGGTTTTGGAATTTGCCGAGCACGGCTACGAAAACGTGGTATGTGTGCAGCCGTTCGGATGTCTTCCCTGCCATGTGGCAGTTAAAGGTGTTTTAAACAAAGTACGACAGGTGAATCCGAAGGTAAACGCAGTGGATATCGAATATGATCCCGGCGCCACTAAAGTAAACCAGGAGAATAGAATCAAACTGATGCTTGCTGTAGCAAGAGAGAATCTTGAGAAAGAAAATGCTTAAATAAAACATTGCGATAACCGGAACATAAAAAACCGGGTAAATCAATACCCGGTTTTTTTGCTTTTTATTATGGTTTATTAATTAGATTTATTATTAAAGACGAAATGTCTGCTGCATTGGAACTATTTTTTTATAATTACTCCGCCTTAACCTGCTTCCATAAATCCGCATATTTCTGGTCACCTTCCGCACCGAGATACTGGTAGGTTTCAAGACCGTCGTATTCGGACAGATCCGGGAATGCAATCGGTGAATTACGGATTTCCTCATCCTCAATTAAGTTTCTTGCTTCAACATTCGGAGTAGAGTATGTGATGAAATCAAAGTTCTTCAATGCAACTTCCGGTTTGCACATATAGTTGATAAATGCTTCTGCGTTTTCCTTATTCTGTGCATTTTTCGGAATTACCCAGCAGTCAATCCATACATTGGTTCCTTCTTTCGGAATGACATATTCCAAATCGGAATTCTCACGCTGTGTATAAATTGCTTCACCGGAATAAATTACACCGATTGCGGCTTCGTTACCGATCATTTTATCACGAACCTGGTCTACAACATAAGCCTGAACCAGCGGCTTTTGCTCGATTAAAAGATTCTTTGCTTCTTCGAGTTCCTTATCATCAAGAGAGTTCATGGAATATCCTTTTAATTTCAGGGCAACCATAAATGCATCTCTGACGGAATTCTGCATTAAAATATCCCCTTTATATTTTTCATCCCATAAAACGGACCAGGAATCAATCGGCTCGTCTACCTTTGTCTTATTGTAAAGGATACCTACGGTTCCCCAGCAGTAGGGCACTGCGTATTTGTTTCCGGGATCGAACTCCGATGCGGATTCCATGTACTGATTGCCGATATTTTTGATATTCGGAACATTGTCAAAATTGATTTCCTGTAACAGATCATTTTCGATCATCTTCTGAATCATGTAATCGGAAGGGCAGATAACATCATACTGTACGGCACCGGCTTCCACCTTCGGATACATTACTTCGTTGGTTTCAAATTCATCGTAAATAACTTTGATTCCCGTTTCTTCGGTAAATTCATCCAGTACATCGGGATCGAGATACTCACCCCAGTTATATACATAAACTTCCTTTTTTTCCGCACCGGGAGCAGAAGTACATCCGTTTAACAAAAGCGGAAATACCATCACGGACGATGCAAGCAGAGCGGTGGCGATTTTTAAACCTTTCTTTTTCATTTTATTCCTCCTTAATTCTATAAAACTTAGAGTTAATCAATCTCTTTCTTCTTTTTGTTACCTGCCGGCAGAGTGTTGACCAAAATCAACAGTACTAAAACCGAGAGAAAAATCAATGTGGAAAGTGCATACATTTCCGGATCGATTCCTTTTTTCACCTGGGCATAGATTTTGGTTGAAAGTGTATCAACTCCGGGTCCTTTTGTAAAGTGCGTAATAATAAAATCATCGAGCGACATGGTAAACGCCATTAAAAATCCGGATAAAAGTCCCGGCCAGATATCCGGTAAAATTACTTTGAAAAAAGCATATACCGGGGTGGCGCCAAGATCCAGGGCTGCTTCATAATTGGAAGAATTCATTTTTTTGATTCTCGGCAGAACACTTAAAATTACATAAGGAATATTAAATGTTATGTGCGATAAAAGAATCGTGGTAAAGCCGAATTTAAAGCGGAAAAACAAAAACAAAAGCATCAGCGAAATTCCGGTTACGATATCCGCATTCAGCATCGGAATGTTGGTTACACCCATAAGCGTGGATTTCATGACTATGCCCATTTTATTAATGGCGAGCGATGCAATTGTTCCGATTACGCAGGCGATAAGTGCCGATAAAAATGCGATTAGAAGAGTATTGATCAATGCCTGCATAACCATGCTGTTTCCAAAAAGCTTTCCATACCACTGAAAGGTAAATCCGCCCCATTTGGCACGTGATTTCGATTTGTTAAAGCTTAAAACGATTAATGTAAACATCGGAGCATAGAGAAATAAGAAAATCAGTCCGATATAAATTTTCTTCAGAATTTTTGTCATAATGCATTTCCCTCCCCTTCTTTATCGAATACAGAGGTGATTACCATACTGATAATAATAAAAATCATCAGCACAATGGAAAGACCTGAGCCCAAGTGCCAGTTGGAATTCTGCGTAAATTCCTGTTCAATCACATTTCCGATTAAAAGGATTTTGCTTCCGCCAAGCATTTCGCTGACAACGAAGGTCGTAAGCGAAGGGACAAATACCATCGTGATTCCGGAAATAATTCCGGGAATGGAGAGCGGAAAAATAACATGAAACAGAGTCTGCCAGTAATTCGCGCCCAAATCTCTGGCGGCATTAATGGTATTCTGGTCGATTTTATTAATGACATTGTATAAAGGCAGTACCATGAACGGAAGAAAGTTATAAATCATACCGAACACAATGGCGGCAGGCGTGTTAATAATATGGAGTGTCGGCAGATGCAGAAACTGAAGAACATTGTTAATGACTCCGTCATTTTCCAAAAGGGTCTGCCATGCAAGTGTTCGAAGCAGAAAATTCATCCACATCGGAAGAATAAAAATGAAAACGATTAAATGATCGTTTTTTCCTTTCATCGAAGAAAGGATCAGCGCTAACGGATAAGCCAGCAAAATACAGATTACGGTGGAAATAAGCGCCAGCAGGAGAGCAAGATAAAGGGATTTAAAATGCACGGCCTGGAAGATGCTTAAAATATTGGTGAAGGTAAATTTTCCTTCTTTATTGGAAAAACCGTAATAAAATACCATGAGCAGCGGAATGATGATAAAAGCCACAGCCCAAAGTACATATGGTATGGATAACATTTTTACAAATTTATTACTCTTCAATGGGAGCCGCCTCCTCATCTTCACTTTCCGGTTTATTCATAATCTGAATATTGAATGGATCCACATTGATGCCGACTTTCGAACCAACTGCAAACATGGAAGTAGAGTGAACAAGCCACTCAAAACCATTTGCCATGACTTCCATCTCATAATGAACACCCTTGAAAATCAAATGCGTTACGACACCCTGAATGCGACCGATCTGCTCAAAACCGTTTGAATCAACGGAAGAATTATATTCGGAAGTCGCGATATCAAAATCATCCGGAAGCTTAATAAGCTCTACATCCTCGGGACGAATCACCGCATCGACCGGCTTGTTTTCACCAAAGCCCGTATCCACGCAGGGAAATTTCACCCCAAGAATTTCCACCAGCTCATCCCGAATCATGGTAGAAGAGATGATGTTGGAATCTCCGATAAAATCAGCAACAAAAGCATTTTCCGGCTCGTTATAGATCATTTCGGGAGTACCGATCTGCTGGATATAACCCTGATTCATGACAACGATCGTATCGGACATGGTAAGGGCTTCTTCCTGATCATGCGTAACATAAATAAAGGTAATTCCGAGCTCTTTCTTTAATCGGATCAGTTCATACTGCATGTCCTGACGCAGCTTTAAATCCAGAGCTCCAAGCGGTTCGTCAAGAAGCAGTACCTTCGGTTCGTTTACAATCGCACGTGCAATTGCAATACGCTGTTGCTGACCGCCGGATAAGGATTCGGGATAGCGGTTGCCGTATTCTTCCAGATTTACCAACTTTAACGCATATTTAATCTTGTCATCGATATAGGACTTCGATTTTTTCTTTATTTTTAATCCGAACGCGATATTTTCCGCAATTGTCATATGCGTAAAGAGAGCATATTTTTGGAAAACGGTATTTAACTGTCTTTTGTTGGGAGCAAGATGCGTAATGTCAACACCGTCAAAAATCACCTTTCCGACATCCGGGGATTCAAAACCGCCGATGATGCGAAGTGTAGTGGTTTTTCCACAGCCGGAAGGACCGAGCAGTGTCAGAAATTCATTTTCCCTGATATATAAATTCATTTCATCCAAAACCAGATGATTCCCGAAGGATTTGGAAATGTTTTGTAAGTCAATTAAATGTTTACTCATAATTACCTCAAAAATAGAATAAATTAATCACCATGTCGGGTGGAGCGTTCTTGCAATAAAAATATTCTAAAAAAATCAAAACGTAGGAGGAGTGGAAATCCAGATAAATTCCGCACCGCCTTTGGAAACACAGTCAATATAATGGGAAGCAGAAGGGGTGTAATAGAAGGAATCGCCTTTTCCGGCCTTATATACCTTATTTCCTAAATGAATACGGATGTTTCCGGACAGTACAAATCCGAATTCTTCGCCTTCATGAGGATTGTCCGGATATGTCTTTCCGCCGTTTGAAAGAGTAACCTTAATCGGTTCCATCATGTTTTTCTGGGCATTCGGAATCAGCCATTCGATGGCATTCTTTAATTCCGGATCCTCTTTTTCAAAATAATCGGCATTCGTAAATACAATCTGCGTTTCTTCTTCCTTGCTGAAAAATTCCGGCAAATCTGTTCCGAGTACCTGTAAAATATCCATTAAAGTAGCGATGGAAGGAGAGGTCAGATCTCTTTCAAGCTGTGATATAAAGCCTTTTGACAATTCACAGCGATCGCCGAGTTCCTCCTGTGTTAAACCTTTTAATATTCGTAACTGCTTGATTTTTTTCCCGATATCCATAATTTTACCTTCTGAAAATGCGCTTCAGAACAACCTTTCCGTATGAATGGCAGTTGAAATAATAATAAACTTTCAGTTTAGAATCACTAAATATTTTCGCAATATAAATAAACTTTAAGTTTAGTAAAACTAAACAAACAAAAATTATTATACATTGCAATTTCAGAAAGTCAACCGATATAAAAAAATAAAGAAAAGATTTTACAAAGAAGGGTGTTTATGGTAACATATATAAGTATTTTTATGTCTACCGGTTGATTCCTGTTTGTTACTTTTATAAAACTATTTAAGGAGCTGTTCATGGCAGAAGAACTCAATTCGATGAAATTTACCGCTTATGTTTCCACCTATACCTCGAAGGATAAGCGCGGAATCACGATATACGATGTTGATAACGAAACCGGCGTATTTACGGAAAAAGGAAAGGTAGCGATTTCCAATTCTTCTTATCTTACCTGTTCCCATAACCGGAAATTCTTATATTCCATCACGGATTTCGGCGTAAAGGGATTCCGGGTAATGGAAGACGGGCTTTTGGAAGAAATTAACGAGGCTTCCATCAACGGAATGAGAGGCTGTTATCTTTCGGTGGATTACAAGGATCGTTTCCTTTTCGTATCCGGTTATCATGACGGCAAATTAACGGTTCTTCGGATCAACGAAGACGGTTCCGTCGGGGAAATAACCGAAGAAATCTACTTCAAGGGACTTGGAGACGTAATGGAGCGCAATTTTACGCCCCATGTAACCTGTGCAAAAATGTCCAGGGATAACCGATTCCTTTTTGCAACCGACAGCGGTATGAATCATACCTATGTTTATGAACTCAATCACGAAAAGGGAACCTTAAGACAGATCGACATCATACGAAGCGAGATGAATGCAGGCCCCAGACATTTGATTACCTCTGCGGACGGCAAATTTATCTATATTGTAAACGAAATGTCGAATTCCATTGACGTATTCAGCTATACGCTTGCAGGAGAGCATGATCCGGAATTTGAAAAAATCCAGACCATCTCCACATTAAATGAATATCATGCAAGCCGAAGCATATCCTGTACGCTGACTCTTGCAGCCGACAGGGAACATATTGTGGCAACCAATGCGGGAGATAATTCCGTATCCGTATTTAAAATAAACGCAGAAGACGGAACCCTTACGAGAATATTCTGTCTGCCGATTTCCGGATCCTATCCGAAAGATGCGCTTCTGTATCCGGATAATAAACATTTAGTCAGCTTAAACCACGAATCGGGAACCATGACGTTTTTCTCCTGTGATATGGAAAAGGGACTGATTTATATGTCCTCGAAAGAGATCAAAATCGAACATCCGAACTGCATTATCTTTATCCCGATTAAAAATTGATTGGATTATTCATGAGTAACGGTACATTTACAATACTTACAAAAGAAGGTGCTGCAAAGCGCGGGACTTTTGAAACGGTTCACGGAACCATTCAGACTCCTGTTTTTATGAATGTCGGGACAGTAGGCGCAATCAAAGGAGCCGTTTCCACTGAGGATTTAGAACGCATCGGCACACAGGTTGAGCTTTCCAATACCTATCACTTACATGTTCGTCCGGGAGACGAAATTGTAAAGCAGATGGGCGGTCTTCATAAATTCATGTCCTGGAACAGACCGATTCTTACGGATTCCGGCGGATTTCAGGTATTTTCTCTTGCCGGACTTCGGCGAATAAAGGAAGAGGGCGTAACGTTTCAGTCACATATTGACGGACATAAGATTTTTATGGGTCCGGAAGAAAGTATGCAGATTCAGTCAAACCTGGCTTCCACAATTGCCATGGCATTTGACGAATGCCCGCCAAGCAAAGCAGACCGAAGTTATGTAATGCCTTCCGTGGAGCGCACTACAAGATGGCTTCTTCGGTGCAAGGCAAAACTCGAGGAATTAAACGAAAGAGAAGATACCATTAATAAAAACCAGCTATTATTCGGGATTAATCAGGGTGCGGTTTATGCGGATATCCGCATTGAACACGCGAAGAGAATCAGCGAACTGAACCTTCCGGGATATGCCATCGGCGGACTTGCGGTCGGTGAAACACATGAAGAAATGTATGAAATGCTGGAAAAAACTATTCCGTATCTGCCTTCGGACAAACCGGTTTATTTAATGGGTGTCGGAACACCGGCGAATATTTTGGAAGCAGTGGAACGGGGCGTCGATTTTTTCGACTGCGTATATCCGTCCAGAAATGCAAGGCATGCACATTTATATACAAACTTCGGAAAAATCAATCTTTTAAATGCCCGATATGAAAAAGACGAGAATCCGATTGAACCGGGCTGCGGTTGCCCGACGTGTCAAAGATATTCCAGAGCGTATATCAGACATTTGTTAAAAGCAAAGGAAATGCTCGGAATGCGGCTCTGTGTACTGCATAATCTTTATTTTTACAACAAGCTCACAGAGGAAATCCGAGAAGCCCTGGATAAAGGGGAGTTTGCTTCCTATAAAGCAAGGAAGCTTGCCGGAATGCAGGACGGAGCAAACGAAATCTGATTTTGAAAAAGTTATAATATACAAATGCAATTTTTAAAATTGCGGGAGGAGAAAAAGTTATGTTTGATTTATTACTTACCCAGTCCGGAGGTTTCCTTTCCGGAATCTTCGGAAGCTACACCGGAATTGCCACTACGGTTCTTTACGTAATCGCATTTCTGGCAGTTATGTATTTTCTAATGATCCGGCCTTCGCAGAAGGAACAAAAGCGACTGTCTGCGATGAAGGAATCCATGGAAGTCGGCGATTATGTCGTAACCACCAGCGGTTTCTACGGTGAAATCATTATGGTGGAGGACGATACCGTTGTCGTAGAATTCGGAAACAACAAAAACTGCAGAATTCCGATGAAAAAAGAAGCAATCGCTTCCATCGAAAAGAAGAACAACGAGTAAAGAGTAATTGAAAAGGCACAGTAACGGTTTTATTTGTTTTTTGAAGGAGACAATATGAGCAACGCGTTTCGAAATATTCTGATAGCGGTATTGGGTGTGGTTCTGATTTCCTTTGCCATGTATGGCTGTGTTGCTTTGTACTATTATGGCGGATTTTCCTACGGTACGGTGGTGAACGGGGTAGACATCACCGGAATGAGTGTGGAAGAAGCCAACAAAGAGCTGGTTAAACTGAATCAATACGATGAAATCAGTGTCGTTGACAAAAACGGCGAGAGTTATCTGATTCCCATGAATACCATCGCTTATCAGACCGATTATACGGATTCCCTGAATAAGTATATGGAAACCCATTCGGGATTTTCCTGGGGGTCGAATTTTATCCAGCATAACATAAACGAATTCCAGCCTGTCATTTCCTTTGACAGAGGCCTTTTGGAGATGCAGCTTAACAATGCTCCGTTTATGGCAAGCAGTCCGGTTTATAACGAAAACAATACGATTGAGATTATTCTGACTGATACGGAAGGGTATCAGATTCAGGACGATACAAAAGATATGCTTCATCCGGACCGTGTTTACGACGTTGTGGAGGATGCGATTTTTAAAAGCGCTGCGGTATGTAATCTTGCCGATGAAGGCTGCTATGAATCCATCGACAATCCGGAGCTTGAGAATCAGGTTAAAACATTATTCGGAAAAATCAGTGATTTCCAGTCTTTCAAACTTACCTATGACATGGGCGACACCGAAGAAGTTGTGGATTCTTCTGTCACCTCTTCCTGGATTGCAGTTGATGATTTTGGCAATTTCTTAACGGATGAAGACGGAAATCTGATTCTGGATGAAAATTCCGTTAAAGAATATGTCGCATCTCTTGCAGCAAAATACGACACCAAGAATATGGACCGGACCTTCAAGTCCACAAGCGGTAAGATTATCGAATTCCCGAGCAACAAGGTGCTTTACGGAACCACCATTGATCAGACTGCGGAATGCAAGGCTTTACTGGAAAATATCAGAAACGGCGAGAGCGGAATCACCCGTGAACCGAAATACTTATCCAAAGCATTTGCACGCGGTGCGGATGATGTTGGAAATACTTACATCGAGATTAACTTAACCGAACAGCACCTTTATTATTATAAGGACGGAGAACTGTTCATGGAATCCGATTTTGTTTCCGGTAATATGGCAAGAGGCACTTCAACACCGCAGCTTTTTGCATATGTCAGAAACAAAGCCACAAACGTAACTCTGCGTGGCGTGGATTATGAAAGCTTCGTATATTACTGGATGGGCATCTGGCAGGGATACGGAATGCATGATGCAACATGGAGAGCGAAGTTCGGCGGAAATATTTATAAAACGAACGGGTCACACGGTTGTGTAAACCTTCCGTTGAACTTTATCAAACAGTTTTATCCGGAAGTTGAAGTTGGTACTCCGCTTATTATGTTCTATGAGCCGGAACCTACCAAGGAAGAAACCGAAGCTGCCGATAAAGCCCGTGACGAAGCAAGAGCAAGGGCAGATGCTGCAGAACGTCAGAGAGCCGCTCAGAAAGCCGCTGCAGAAGCTGCACAGCAGGCCGCAAACGAACAGGCCGCTTTGGAAGCGCTCTTAAAGCAGCAGGCAGAACAGCAGGCACAGCAGAATAACGACGACGGCGGCGGTGATAATGGCGGCGGTGATAATGGCGGCGGTGATAACGGCGGCGGTGATAACGGCGGCGGCGACAACGGCGGTAATGTCGAACCTACACCTCAGCCGGAAAATACCGAGCCTGTTGAAACTCCTACGGAACCTGAAATTCCGCCTGCAGAAATTCAGGCACCGGATTCAGGCGCTACAGAAGCACCGGCTCCGGAGGTTACGGAATAAAACAATAATTTTTCCTTGACGGGAAATAAGTGCAAAGATACAATATTTAAAGTGTTTAATTAAAGCGTTAAAAATTTATCAATTAATCATATATAATAAATTTACTGGATTAAAGGAGGAAACAAAATGTCCAGAGTTTACAATTTTTCCGCAGGTCCCGCTGTTTTACCTGAGGAAGTATTAAAAGAAGCAGCAGCTGAAATGTTAGATTACCAGGGATCCGGTCAGTCCGTTATGGAAATGTCCCACAGATCCAAGGTATATGACAAAATCATCAAGGATGCGGAAGCAGATTTAAGAGATCTGATGAATATTCCCGACAACTACAAGGTATTGTTCTTACAGGGCGGTGCTAATCAGTTCTTCGCAGAAGTTCCGATGAACATGATGAAGAACAAAAAAGCAGGTTACATTCTTACCGGCCAGTGGGCAAAGAAAGCTTTTGCAGAAGCAAAAATTTACGGTGAAGCCGTTGAACTTGCATCTTCCGCAGATAAGACTTTCTCCTACATTCCCGATTGCTCCGATCTTCCGATTACGGATGATATGGACTATGTTTATATCTGCGAGAACAACACCATTTACGGTACCAAGTTCAAAACCCTTCCGAACACCAAGGGTAAAGATTTGGTTTCCGATGTTTCTTCCTGTTTTTTATCCGAGCCCGTTGATGTTACCAAGTATGCGGTAATCTACGGCGGCGTTCAGAAAAATGTCGGCCCTGCAGGCTGTGTAATCGCTATTATCAGAGAAGATTTAATTACTGATGATGTACTTCCCGGAACACCGACCATGTTAAAATGGAAGACCCAGGCAGACAACGATTCCTTATACAACACACCTCCCTGCTATACGATTTATATCTGCGGCAAGGTATTCAAATGGTTAAAGAAAATGGGCGGTCTTGAAGCAATGAAAGAGCTTAACGAAAAGAAAGCCGCTATTCTTTATGATTATCTTGATGAATCCAAGCTTTTCATGGGTACTGTTGTAAAGGAAGACCGTTCCTTAATGAATGTTCCTTTTGTATGCCGTATTGATGATGCAGACAAGAAAGCTGAGATGGAAGCAAAATTCATCAAAGAAGCTACCGAAGCAGGCTTTGTAAACTTAAAAGGCCACAGAAGCGTCGGCGGTATGAGAGCAAGTATTTACAATGCAATGCCGATTGAAGGTGTTGAAAAGCTTGTAGAATTTATGAAGAAATTTGAAAAGGAGAATCTGTAATGTTTCAGTATCATTGCTTAAATCCCATTGCACAGGTGGGTCTTGAAAATTTTGATGCAAATTATGCACAAACCGATGATGTAAATGCAGCGGAAGGTATTCTGGTAAGAAGTGCCGTTATGCACGAAATGGAGTTTTCCGATAAGCTTCTGTGCGTAGCACGTGCAGGTGCAGGTGTAAATAATATTCCGCTTGACAAGCTGGCAGAAAAAGGCGTTGTTGTATTTAACACTCCCGGTGCAAATGCGAACGGTGTAAAAGAGCTTGTAATTGCCGGTATGCTTCTTGCTTCCCGTGATATCGTAGGCGGTATTGAATGGGTAAAGGAAAATAAATCCGATGAAAATATCGGAAAGACTGCAGAGAAAGCAAAGAAAGCTTTTGCAGGTACCGAAATCGAAGGAAAGAAGCTTGGTGTAATCGGTCTCGGCGCAATCGGTGTCAAGGTCGCAAATGCCGCAAAATCCCTCGGAATGACCGTATACGGATATGATCCTTATCTTTCCGTAAATGCTGCATGGCATTTAAGCCGCGACATCATTCACGTAAAAACGCTTGATGAAATCTATGAGAACTGCGATTTTATTACCATTCATGTTCCTGCAATGGATTCCACCAAGGGCATGATTAACAAAGAAGCATTTGACAAGATGAAAGACGGCGTTATTCTTTTGAATTTTGCCCGTGACGTACTGGTTAACGAAGCAGACTGCTTAGAAGCAATCAAATCCGGCAAGGTTCGCAAATATGTTTCGGATTTTGCAAATGCAACAACAGCAGGTCAGGACGGCTGCATCGTAATTCCTCACCTTGGAGCATCCACGGAAGAGAGCGAAGACAACTGTGCAAAAATGGCTGTTAAGGAAATGAAGGATTATCTGGAAAACGGAAACATCCAGAATTCCGTTAATTATCCGAACTGTGATATGGGCATCTGCTCCAAGGCAGGCCGTGTAGCGATTTTCCATAAGAATATTGCCAATATGATTACGAAATATACCGCATTATTCGGTGAAAAGGGTATTAACATTTCTGATATGACCAATAAGTCCAAAGGAGATTTTGCTTACACCATGCTTGATGTGGAAGCACCCCTGACAGACGAAATCATCGCTGAGCTCAATGCAATCGAAGGCGTATACAGAGTTCGTAAGGTAAAATAACGATTTTTTAAGAATCCAACCAAATAAGGATACGATATAACCCCCTTGATAACAGACTTCAAGGGGGTTATAATATATATTGGTTTTTTATTGAAAAAACTGCATTTTAGAGAATTTCGGAGGATACAATATGGCTACCATAAAGCCGTTTCAGGGAATCAGACCTAAAAAAGGATTAGAGGATCAGGTTGCAGCGCTTCCTTATGATGTTTACAACACAGAAGAAGCAAGAGAAGTCGTTTCGGGAAATCCTTATTCCTTCTTAAATATCGACCGTGCGGAAACACAGTTTCCGAAAGGAACAGATCCTTACAGTGATGAAGTCTATCAAAAAGCAAAGGAAATGTTCTGGAATCAGGTTGCGGAAGGAATCTATGTAACAGAAGAAAAGAAAGTCTATTATGTTTATGAGCTCGTTATGGACGGACGTTCCCAGACAGGGCTTGTTGCTTGCGCATCCATTGACGATTATCAGAATGAAATCATCAAAAAGCATGAAAATACCCGCGCCGACAAAGAGGTGGACAGAATCCGTCACGTCGGCACCATGGAAGCACAGACCGGTCCGATTTTTTTAGCCTATCGTTATAACGCGGTAATCGATGCGGAAATTCAGAAAGCAAAAGCAAATGCGCCGTTATATGATTTTGTTGCGGATGA
>CACZRH010000070.1 GCA_902783455.1 uncultured Lachnospiraceae bacterium
CTGTCATTCTTCCTCATGTTCCTTTGTTTGATTCTTTCTCCGTTTTCTTCGAATCAGAAAAATAACAAGAAACGTAATTACGCCCACTACAACAAAGCCTGCCATCAGCATGGCAATGGAGAAAAAGTAAAGCCGGATAATCTGCATTGTCATCTTCGTATCCCTCCTTTGTCCGGTCAGGATTTCATCAGGTCAGTTTCTTCGCAAAATTACCGTCCACTCTTACACCTTCCGTTTCAACAATAAAAGCATTCGGGTCATGGGCTTTGACGATTCCGCGAAGACGACTTACCTCATACTTGCTGACAAATATAATAAACATTTTTACCGGTTCCCCCGTAAAAATACCGTTTGCATCAATCTGTGTCATACCCCGGTGAAGACGCCCCATCACTTCCACCTCCATCGGTTTCGTATCTTTTAATTTGGTAATCACCATCACCTGAGAGACAATATTCTGCGTATGTATTTTGTCCGATGCGATGGAACTGAATGCCGAATAAATCAGAGAATAAATGACGGTCGGAATATCAAATACAAAAAGCATGATTCCGTAAAGAATGATGTTTGTAATTAAGCTGACCTGACCGACACTGCCCTTTCCTCTCATGGAAAGAATCACCATGCCGATAATACTCATACCTCCGTCGCTTGCTCCGGCTCTTAAAATAATGCCGATTCCGGAACCACAGAGAAGTCCGGCAATAATCGTATTTGCCAGACGGTCGTCCAAAACCATGTCTTTCGGAATCGGTATGACGGACAAAAGAATCGTGATAATCGTAACCGCAAAAACTGTCTTAAAAACAAACCGTTTTCGCATCTTTGTTGCCGCTAAAACCAGCCCCGGAATGTTCAGAATATAGTATAAAATACCGGAAATATCGAATCCGCCGAATGTCAGACCCGCTTTGGATAAAAAATGCTGAATTAATTGTGCAAACCCCATCAATCCGCCGGAATAAAGATGCAGAGGCCGGAGGAAAATATTCAGTCCGATTGCATATAACACCGCGCCAAGCAAAATAAGCGGAATACGGAGTCCTTCCGTTTTTGCGGCTTTCGTTCCCTTATCATTTTCCGCTACCTTCTCTTCTTCGCGGACAACCAGTTCCTCCACGCTTACTTCACGGAAGAATTCCTTCAGTCGGTCTTTAAAATCCGGTGCTTCGACAAAAACGGCATGGCCGAAATCTTCATACAAATAGATTTCACCGTTTGTTTTTGCGGCAATTTCTTTCATTCCCTGAATGCCGGAAGGTCCTAAAACCCGATCCTTTTCGGACCCGATTACCAGTACGGGACATTTTATTTGATCAAGCTCATCATAAGCATTAAATTCGCCGCCACCGTATGCAAGTATGACAAAACGTTTTAAATCCTCTTCTGTAATGGATTTCTCGGATTCCGAAATAAGAGGCCTGTATTTCATAACCGCCGCCGGGCTTAATACCATTTCGGTAAAAGACAAGTTCAGTTCATGGATTTTTCCTTCCTTTGCAAGACGAATCCATCGTCCGGCCACGGTATTATCGTTTGGTTCGGGTATACGGGCAACACAGGATGCCAGTGCCAGTTTATCCACCAGCTCCGGGAAATGTTCAGCGATCACAAGTGCTATCATACCTCCCTGGGAGGTACCGTAGAGGCAGGCGTTCTGAATTTTCAACTGCTTCATGGCCTTTGCGGTATCAAATGCCATGTCCCGTATCCCGTACCCGTCCGGCACAGTGCTTATTCTGTCAAAAACCCAGACTTTGTAATCCCCGGAAATAGCCGCATATTCTTCGGCAATTTTATCCGCGGAATCCATAACGCTTAAGATGCTTAAGCCCGGAATTATAACAAAATCCTTCGTTCCTTCTCCGAAGCTGAAATAACGCATTTCAAAGGATTCGGTTTTCAAAGTTTTGATTTCCAAATCGATGTCCCCCATAAAGTCTGTTTCTGCGTTTTTCAAAGAAATATATTGTTTCCCCAAATCATGAAATACATTTTTATTATATCATAATTACCCGGAATGAAAAAATTTACAAAATGAATTTTTTATGAACTCTTAAAAAACCTTGATTTTCCGGCATTTTTCAAATCTTTTCAACATTTACAAAAAACATCATTTCCTATATAATGGGAATGTTAAGACGTTAAGTATTAACCAAATATATACAAGGAGGATTTTTGACATGTCTAGACAAAAACAGTCAATGGATGGTAATACCGCTGCGGCTCATGTAGCATATGCGTTTACTGAAGTTGCAGGTATTTATCCC
>CACZRH010000071.1 GCA_902783455.1 uncultured Lachnospiraceae bacterium
AGTACGGCTATGATTCTCCTGACAGCTTTGCAAAAGCTTTCCGGAATTTTCACGGTATCAATCCTGCACAGGCAAGAGAAACGGGAACGAACCTTAAGTCACTTGCTCCGTTACATATCAAAATCACATTGGAGGGCGGAAATATGCTGGATTACCAAATTGTGGAAAAGGCACCTTTTACGGTTGTGGGCGTTAAAAAGAGATTCAGCGCCGAGACAAGTTATAAGGAAATCCCGAAATTCTGGGGCGAGTGGATGTCAGACATGAAAGGCTTAAAAGGAATGTTCGGCATATGTACTGACATGGACGGAAAAAATTTTGACTATTGGATTGCCGATTTATATTTGCCGTGGGAGGAGCTTTCGGAAGACTTAAGTACGTATCAGATTCCGGGCGGGCTGTGGGCACTGTTTAAGTGCAAGGGACCTTTGCCAGAAAGTATGCAGACGGTCAATACGCAAATCTGGACGGAATGGCTTCCTTCTTTGCAGGGTTATACTCTGGCAGGAAATTATTCCCTGGAGTTTTATACACCTCCGGCGAAAAATCCAGCAGATACAATCAGTTATATCTGTATACCCCTGAAAAGCAGTAGTGAGAAGTAAACCATAAATGACACAAAGTCCCCGTCCCCCAGTGTCAAAAGTATGAGAGGTGTAACTATGAGTCAACATGCCGAATTCAGTCTGCTTAAGCCTGTCGGAACAGACCCGGAATATTTAAAACTTCATGATTATGTACTTCATGATCTCGGTCTGGAGGCATTTTGCAAGGCGTTATCGGACGATGCCATGGAACGAAGGATGATTACAAATGTTCTTTCTCAAATCACGTCTGACGAAAATGTCGCAACATACCGCCGTCAGATTTTCGTGGATGTTTTAAGAATGCCGGAGTTAAGAAAGACCATGATGGAGCTCTTTGACAGGATACAGTTCATGAGGGATTTTTCCGGTATGCACAAAACCTCCGATGAGGAGCTGGGGCTTTGGCATCTGTTTAACCGTCTTGACGATCTTGACAATTATATAAAGATTGTGGAAACCATGAGGGACTGCTTGTCCGATGAAAGAATTACGTCCGAGGGGCTTCGCTCGCTTAGAGATTACATCAACGGACTATATGAGGATGCCCGTTTCAGCGAAATGAAGAAAGACATTGCCGAGCTGAAAATCAGCGCCTCCGATGTAAAGAGTGTTACCCTCGGTGTTAATGTCAACGAGCGTTTTGAGGCCGTCAGCATAGGACTGGTTTCCGTGAATAAGAAACCTTTCAAAAAATCCGGTATTGTCAGCAATTTTGCCGATGCGATCGGCACTAAGGACAGAATCCGTGACACTTCGGACTGGGACGGGGATTTGCATTACCAGCTGATTGACAAGGAGGCAAAAAGCGGTTTCGTCGAATTTATGCAAAATAATATAGCGAAAGGCGAAGCGAGTCTGCTTGTGTCACAGACTTCCGCACCTACGGATTTCGGGCCGTCTTCCACGCTGGTCAATGCTACGGACGGTTCCATGACAAATTCGACATTTTATCTGGACACCGTAGTGAATAAAATGCTCAGTACTCTGGTAAAGAAGCTAAGGGATACGCTTACCGGTTACGCGGATGTGGCAATCATGAATATCTCCGAACTCGTACCGGAATTCATATACTACATCAGATGTGCGGAATATATAAACGGCCTGATGGAGAAGGGCTGTACCTTCTGCGAAGCCGAAACGGAAACCGGGGACGGGGTTTCTGTATCAGCGAAAGGCTTCTACAATCTGAAGCTTGCGATGAACATGGAAAATGTAAAAGAGATCGTGCCAAACGACATTACATTTGACCGGGAGCGTACCGTCTATATTCTCACCGGTGCAAACCGCGGCGGAAAGACCACGATTACGCAGGCGGTCGGCCAGCTGTTCGTTCTTGCACAGGGAGGTCTTTTTGTCCCGGCAGAGAGTTTTCGTTATGCGCCCTGCGACTGCATCTACACCCACTTTCCGGCAGATGAGGACAAGACAATGGATTTGGGAAGACTGGGAGAGGAGTGTGTCCGTTTTAAGGAGATGTTCTCCCAGGCTACCGGCAGAAGTCTTATGCTGTTAAACGAAACCTTCTCCACAACCTCGTTTGAGGAGGGGTATTATATCGCAAGAGATTCCGTAAAAGCGCTTCTGACCAAATCGGTGCGGACAATTTACAATACACATATGCACAAACTGGGCGAGGATGCCGGGGAGCTGACCCGTGAAAGTAACGGCGCAGGAGCGGCTTCGCTGATTATGCGGACCGGTGAGGACGGAAAGCGTTCGTTCAGGGTGGCTTTGGCTGGGCCGGAAGGATCTTCCTACGCAAAGGATATTGCCGAAAAATACGGCGTGACCTATGACATGCTTGTCGGAGGGAAATAATACCGGGAAGTGGAGCATGGAACAGAACTAACGGGTAATAAATCGGTTGTAATAAAATAAATATAAAATAAAAATCCTCCGGTTGTCCGGGGGATTTTTACTGCCTCCCAACCCGTCAGGTTCAGGCAAAAGAGGGAAGTAATTTAGTTCGCAAAATTATTTTTTTTCACCATAAAAGGAGAGAAGTAATTCGTTTCTTAGATGTGGGATGTAAAACAGGAAAAATTGAAAAATGAGGTGAAAAAATGTTGAGAAAAGTAGCGATAATTGCAGGTTTAACGGCGGCTTTAATGATGACGGCATGCAAAACACCAAAGGTAGCGCAGCAAAATGTGAGTCCGCAATGCGGAACGCCGGAAGGAAATTCAAACCGGATGAATCACAGTCTGATCGATCCAAATGTGGAAATTGTAACCACGAATGCGGGAAGTCAGGAGGAAAAACTGCTGGAGGAGCTGCGTCAGGGTGTAAACTATGATATAGAAATTGCATTTGATGATCCGGCATTCATTCAGATTATGGAAGGAGAAATGATACCGGTTGAAGTGCGTCACGGACTGGGTGGAGAAGGCGGTTATTCACAGGATAAGTCACAGGATCCGGAAGTAATCCGCAATTATATTGAGGCATTAAGAAACCTTCGAATTAAGGAAGTCGTCACGGATGAAGAAGAATTTAATTATGTGTGGGACGGAATCAACGATTATATTTTCTTTTTAGAAGATGGGTCGGAAATTTTGATTTCGATGGATTTGAATTTATATGTCATCAGGGATGACAAACAGTATGTCTTTGAATACAGCAAGGAGCTGCATGATTTAAATGAGCTGATTGCGGAGGTTGAATCGGAGCCTTAGAACACTATTTTTTAAACGGAATAAAAATCGTAACAACGGTACCGCCGTTTTCACCGGGTGTGATGGTAAGTGTTCCGTTGCACATCAGGGCAAGACGTTCCCGGATGTTATTTAAAGCAATATGAGGCTCGCGGTCGTCTTCCTTTTCCATACTTTCCGGAAAACCGGGACCGGTGTCACTGACCGTGATTTCGCTCCCTGAACTGATTTCCCGCGTGGAGATGGTGATATGAAGCGGGTCAAGTTCCGGATCGACGCCGTATTTGACGGAATTTTCCACAATAGGCTGCAGCGTCAGCGGTGGGATGCGAAAGGCGGAATACGGGATGTCGAAATCCACATAAAGATTTTCTTCAAATCTTGTTTTTTCAATTTCCAGATAAGCGCGGACATGAGCCAGTTCTTCGGAAAAGGGAATGGTTTCGTGTTTGGCGATGGCGGAAAAATTCTGACGAAGATAATTGGTGAAAACATCAATTGTCTTCATTGCTTTTTTAGGGTCCTGTTCGCAAAGATAGTAGATACTGGTCATCGTATTGTAGATGAAATGCGGGCGCATCTGCAGTACCAGAATACTTGCCTGCGCTTCCAGATTTTCTTCACGCTGTTTTAAATACTGATTCACCTGATCGGTCAGAATATAGAGAAACATGATCATAGCGGAAACAGAGGTTCCGATTACAATCAGCAGAAGACCGTAGAAGTTCATCTGAACCAGCATGCAGAACAGGGGAATTGTCAGATAGCACAAAAAAGCCTTTTTCTGTCGCTTGCTTAAAAGCTTAAAGTTTTGAAAAAGCGTGATGAAATTTGTCAGCATAATGAGTGCCGGAGGGATTAAAAGAACCGCATAGAAAGGTCCTCGATGATATACGTTATCATCGGAGAAGTAGTAAATTCCTTTCGTAAACTGCGTAATAATCAGTAAAGCATCATAGACTAAAATCAGAGAAACCGCTGCCCAGAATACCGGTTGTTTCAGGACTTTTTTTACGCTGCTTTGCAGGATATATACAGTAAGCAAAGGGGGTAATAATGCAGAAAAGAAGGATTCCGAAAACAGCGCTGCTTTCGAGAGAAAAACGAATTCCGGTCCAAGCAGGTATAAAGAAATCTGTGAAATTATATCGGACGAAATATATACGATTAAGACACCGAAAAAATGTATGAAAAAGGTTCGGTCCTGCCTGTTCATATAAGTTGCGGAAATCGTTATGACAATTCCCATGATTGCCACAACCAGTCCTGTGACAGCGAAACCGTAATTAATCAAATCTACAAATGTAATCATTTATTATCTCCCCGGGTTAATAGTATCGAAGTCTGGAAAGCTGCTGTTTTACCGATGCCTCGGAAATCGGTTTTACCAAAAATCCGCACGCACCCGTATTCCATGCATCCAGGGAATAGTCGGCATATGCGGTTAAAAAGATTACATTTGTGCGGGGATTAATGGAAAGGAGTTTCTGACAGACTTCCAGACCGCTGATTTTTCCCATTTCAATATCAAGAAAGGCGATGGAAACGATATTGTTCTTTGCAAATTCGATTGCTTCGGAAGGCCTGGTAAACCCTGTTATGGATGCATTCGGAAGCACTTTTTCCAAAACGGGAAGACCGCCGGTTAAAATGATTTTCTCATCGTCCAGCATTATGACGTTCGGAATATCGTTTTGATGTTTCGTGGAATCCATTAAAACCGCAGTTTCAACACTGAGTACATTTGCGATTTGTACAATCATGGCGGCATCCGGCATACGTCGCCCTGTTTCCCAGTTTGCACAGGTGGAACGGTCGACAAAAAGCATATCCGCAAACTGCTGCTGGGAAAGGCCTTTCTCCGTTCTAAGACGCCGTATCATTTCGCCCAAATAATTACTCATAGGATTTGTCCTTCAATCTCTTATTTTTTCCGGTATTTCTGTCTCTCATCATAGTGTAAAATCGAAAGAATCACAAGATTAATGGGAAAAAATATAAATGTTTCATTCTGTCACAATGTCTTGTGAGACCGTTTCCAAATCCAGTAAAATTAATCAAGGTGGAATAGTACTTGAGGAAAATATATGTATTATGCAAGCATAGGGATGCTTTCTTTGGCAGTGCTTCTGATTATCAATTTTGAAGCCTTGAAAGCAAGCCCCCAAAATGACATACATGTGGCTCACGCCAGATATCGCCATTTCCTGTTTGCCGTAATGGCTTATATGGTTTCGGATATTTTATGGGGTTTTCTGTATGATCAGAGATGGATTATTCCGACATATGCGGATACCGTGGCATTTTTCGTCATGATGATTGTCTCGGTGCTTTTATGGACCAGGTTTGTGGCTGCTTATCTGGAAAATAAAGGCCGCTTTGGGAAATTATTAATCGGCAGCGGTTGGTTAATAGTTACTTTTGAGATTATAGCACTGATTATTAATTTTTTTATTCCGATTTTCTTTGGGTTTAACGAGGAAAAGGAGTACGTTCCGGGATTTGCAAGGTATATCACTCTTTTTGCACAGATGATTCTGTTCCTTGCAACCTCTATCTATACGCTTGCGATAGCGATTAAAGCAGAAGGAAAAGAAAAGGCGCATCACAGAACCATCGGGTTTTCCGGAATTGTAATGACGACTTTTATTGCGCTTCAGACATTGTATCCATTGCTTCCGCTTTATGCGGTCGGATGTCTTTTGGCGACCTGTATGATTCATTCGTTTGTTTATAAAGACGAGACGATGGAGCACAGTCTTGAAATGGGTACCGCAAAGAGAATGGCTTACCGGGATCCTTTGACCGGTGTAAAAAACAAGCTGTCCTATCTGGAAGCACTCAGAAGTATTGAAACGCGTTTGGAAAGCGGAGAACTAAAGAGTTATGGTGTCGTTGTTTTTGACATTAACGGGCTCAAACAGGTGAATGATACGCAGGGGCATGAAGCCGGTGATGAGTATATCAGGAATGGCTGTAGTGCAATCTGCATGTATTATAAACACAGTCCGGTATTTCGGATCGGCGGTGATGAATTTACCGTTATTCTGGAAGGCGAGGATTATGCAAATCGGGAAGAACTGATCCTTGCTTTCGACGAGGAGATGAATGCAAACCGGAAGAACGGACTGGTAGTGGTATCAAGCGGAATGGATATTTACAGACCGGGAGAAGACCACAGTTACAATGACGTCTTTAAGCGGGCGGATAAGAAGATGTATGAAAAGAAAGAGCGGTTGAAGACAGCTGCTTCCTGAAAATGCCGATTACTTTCTCCCCTATATATTCTTGAGAAATCCCCGGGATCCTTCCCGGGGGTTTTTCCTTTCGGGAAATTATGCTATAATCATTAAGTTTATTGTGTTGCAAAAAGAGATTACTCGAAACGGATAAAGGATTAAAAATGGAAGCCCTTTTGCTCTACATTGATCCCGGTACGGGTGGAATGCTTTTTACAATTCTCTTTAGTTTGCTGGGAGGATTGTTTTATTTCGTCGGGACAATGTTCGTGAAATTAAAATATAAAGTCGGCGGCAGGGGAGTGGCCGTGGACCGGAATAAAACCCCTCTGATTGTATTTTCCGACCATAAGCGCTATTGGAATACGTTTGAACCGATTCTGGACGAACTGGAAAGAAGGGGCGTGAAAGCAAAATTTCTCACCATGTCGGAAGATGATCCCGGACTATCCAAACAATATGAAAATATTTCCGCCGAGTATATCGGAACCGGAAACAAAGCCTTTTCCAGACTGAATCTTTTGAACGCGGGAGTTGTTTTAGCCACGACTCCGGGGCTGGAAGTGCTGATGTGGAAACGATCCAAAAAGGTGGATTATTATGTTCACATTCCGCATGCGGCAAACGATATTACTTTGTACCGCATGTTCGGGATTGATTTTTTTGATGCAATTTTGCTCCCGGGTACCTTTCACGCGGCACAGGTCCGGAAAATGGAGGAAATGCGTTCCCTTCCTCAAAAGGATCTTTGCGTTGTCGGGGTTCCCTATCTGGACGGGATGAAAAAAAGACTGGAGAAAGAGGGCACCTGTGAGGGAAAGGAACGTAAAACGGTTTTGGTTGCTCCGTCCTGGGGGGAAAGCGGCATTTTACGGCGTTACGGCAGCAGCCTGATTGATGCGCTTTTAAAGACCGGATATGAAATCATTATTCGTCCTCATCCGCAGTCCTTTACGGCGGAAAAAGACTACATGGATCAGCTGATGAAGCAGTACGGGGAAGACTCCGGGGTAAAATGGAACAGGGACAATGACAATTTTGACGTCTTAAGAAGGTCGGATATCATAATCTCCGATTTTTCCGGTGTTGTGGTTGATTTTGCGCTTGTTTTTGATAAACCGGTGATTTACGCCGATGTTTCCTTTGATCCGGCACCCTATGATCAGGCGTGGTTTGATGAGGAACTCTGGACATTTCGTTTTATGAGGGAAATCGGGCTGCAGTTATCCGAAGATCAGTTTGATCACATTAAAGACATAATTGACGAATGTCTGACCAATGAGCGCTTCAGTGCAGCCAGGAAAAAGGCAAGGGAAGAGTGCTGGCAGCATATCGGCTGTTCGGCAGAACGCGTAGCGGATTATCTGCAGTTAAAAATGGCGAAGTTAAACGGATAGATGTTAGAGGGAATGGAAATTGAGCTTTTGGGTAATACTTAAAGCAATTACAATCGGACCGCTGGAACTGGTATATGAACTGATTTTTTCGTTTGCATACCAGATTACGAATCATCTGGGACTCTCCATCATGGTGTTAAGTCTGGTGGTGAATATTTTGGTGCTTCCCCTGTACAAAAGGGCGGACGAGCTTCAGGAGCAGGAGAGGGAGAAACAAAAGCAACTGGATCCCTGGGTGCGTCATATCAAAAAGACGTTCAAAGGGGATGAAAGAACGATGATTCTGCAGACATATTATCGGGAAATGCATTATAACCCGATTTATGTTTTAAAAAGCTCCGTCAGCCTGCTTTTGCAGATTCCGTTTTTTATAGCGGCTTATCAGTTTTTGTCGGGACTGCATGTTTTGGAAGGTGCTTCCTTCGGACCGATTTCCAATCTCGGTGCGGAAGATGCATTGTTCATGATCGGCAATTTCCCCGTAAACGTTTTGCCGATTCTTATGACGGTAATCAACATCGTATCCGGGATGATTTATACGAAGGGACATCCGCTGAAGCTGAAACTGCAGTTATACGGAATGGCACTTGTTTTTCTGGTACTTTTATACCGGTCTCCTTCCGGACTGGTATTTTACTGGACGTTAAACAATGTTTTTTCGCTTGGGAAAAATATCGTGGAAAAAATAATTGCTCTCGCACGTCGGAAAAAGGCGGAGAAACGGGCGCTTACTGAAATGCAAAAAGCGGAGGAGTTCTGCGAAAAAACGAGGGAAGACATTCCGGAAACGAATCAAAAAAAAGCAGACAGGACAAACGATTTACTGTTTTTCTTATCCGGCGGGTTCTTGTCCGTATTGATGGGGTTATATATTCCGGCAGCAGTCATTGCATCGTCGGTTACGGAGTTTGTTGATATTTTTGATCTGCATCACCCGGTTTTAACCATCATTCCGGTTTTTTGCACCGCGCTCGGCCTTTTCGTTGTATGGCTTGGAGTATTTTATCTGATGGCGGATCAAAAGTGGAGAGGGATTTTTCTCCAAATTCTTTTGATTCTCTGTATTTTTGCAACCGTTAATTTTATGGGCTTTAAGACAAAGGATGATTCCCTTAGCAACATTCTTCGCTATGCCACAATTCCGGTTTATGCAAACAAAATGAAACTTTTGAATCTGCTGGTTCTGGCGTTTGCGGCGCCCGCGGTGCCTTTGATTTACCGCTTTAAAAAGGGTATTTTTAAAGCGCTTGTTCCGTCAGGGCTTTTGATTCTTTCAATCCTGAGCATTGTAAATCTGGTAAAAATCAATAAAGGCTACAAACAGTATGATCAGGTTCTTCCTGCGTTGAACAGTGATGTGGAGTTCAATCTTTCCAAAGACGAAAAAAATGTAATCGTGTTTATGCTGGACCGTTCGATGGGAATGTATCTGCCGTATATTGTTAAAGAGCATCCCGAGCTGAAGGAGGCGTTTGACGGATTCACCTATTATCCGAATACCGTTTCGTTCGGTGCGTATACGAATTTCGGTGCACCTGCCCTGTACGGGGGATATGAATACACACCGGAGAGGATGAACCAAAGAGCGGACGAATCGCTTAAGGATAAGCACAATGAGGCGCTCCTTGTCATGCCGGTACTGTTTTCGGAAAACGGATTTGACGTAACCGTAACGGACCCTCCTTATGCAAATTATTCCTGGGTTCCGGATTTGTCTTTATATGACAGCTATCCGGAGATAAAAAGCGGTGTTTTGGAACATCGGTTTTACGAAGAGGGTGCTTTGGCGGGCGAAGTTTCCACGGAAATTCAAAAGCGGAATCTTTTCTGTTATTCCTTTATGTCCTGTTCTCCGGTGATTATTCGCAATACGCTTTACAATAACGGTTATTACAGGAAGGAAAAAGAATATTATGAGGAGCGGGATTCGCAGATTTCCCAGGTTACGGACGGAATGTTTGTTGCGCACGGATACAACAGGGAGTTCATGGACTGGTACCGGGAGCTGGAAAACCTTTCTTCTCTTACAACGGCAAGCGCGAAGGAAAAGGGATCGTTTTTGCTGATTACAAACGGAGCAACGCATGAGCCGAGTCTTTTGCAGGAGCCGGATTATGTGCCTTTGATGGATGTTGATAATACGGCAGTTTATGAAAATGCCGATTTAAAAGAGCGGTTTACGGTGGATGATGTAACTCTTAGGATGGACAATGTATACCAGATGATTCATTATCATGCGAATGCAGGCTCCCTTCTGCAGATTGCCAAATGGCTGGAGACATTAAAAAAACTGGATGTATATGATAATACCCGAATCATAATCGTGGCGGACCACGGAAGAATTGTGGATCAGATGGATTTGTTTACGGACCGGGGAGACAGCATGGAATACTTTTTGCCGCTGCTTTTGGTGAAGGATTATGATGCAACGGGATTTAACGTATCCGATGAGTTTATGACCAATGCGGATGTGGCAGCCCTGGCTTCGGGCGGAATTATAGAAAATCCCGTCAATCCGTTTACCGGTAATATGTTGGACGGTCACGAAAAGAAAGAAGGAGATCCGGTAATCTTTTTATCACAGGAATTCAGCGTTGTGACCAATAACGGGAATCAGTTTCTGCCGGGAGACTGGTATGTGCTTCATAACGGTAGACCGTATGAGATTGGGAACTGGGAATATATAGGCAAAACACCTGAGCGGAATTGACAGAAAAGTCAACAAAATAATCACCCGAAAAGGGTGATTTTTTGCTGTTTTTTTCTGTGATTTTATGATAAAATATTATGAACTGTGTTTTGTTTGATTTTTTGTGTATTATTCAGAAATGTGTGTGAAAAATGAGCGATTTTACAAAAGCGCGTTACAGTTATATATCATTTGCAAAAGTAATCGGAATTCTGGGTGTAACCCTGTACCATTGTATCCTGTTTTTTTCGGGATCGCCCTTTGTTCCCCTGCAGGCTGACAAATCGTCTGCCATAGTCGTAATCCTGACACCCTTTTTTGATACGCTTTTTGTGCCGGGATTTATGCTCTGTTCCGGATTCCTGTTTGCGAAGGGCGCGACAAATGTCAAGAGGAACTTCGGACAGACAATTTTGGAACGTGCAGTCCGGCTGCTGTATCCGTATTATGTAATCGGATTAATATGGCTGGTTCCGATGTATACGATATTCGATGTTCCCTGCTTCGGGAGACCGGACCATGCCGGCTTCTTAGAAGGACTTAAAGCAATGGCTCTCGGGCAGTTTTCGGATCATTTGTGGTTTATGTGGGGATTATTCTGGACCACATTGCTTTTCTGCTTTCTGCTTCCCCTTTGCAGAAAACCGAAGTATCATCCGGTTTTATTTGTAATCATCACTGTTGCAGCTGTTTTAGAACACTATTTCGTGAATGGAATTCCATATTTCAAATTGTTTAGTGCCGGCTCCTATAACTGGGTTTTCTTTGCCGGAATGATTTGTTATTATTACCGGTATCGTTTATTTGGACAGGAACGTAAGAAAGTCTGGCTTTTGTTCTGGCTTGATTTAATTCTTGTGTTGATTTTGGTTTCGCCAAGCATTTTGACAAGTCTGTCTTCCATGGACTGGATTTCAAAATTCCCGGCCGTAAAGGAAGGGTTATCTGCGTATTCGGGGGAATATGCGAAAATATCCGGTGATTTGTTTGCTTTGGACTGGATGCGGTATGCGGCCGGTGGTTTCTTCATTTTCCTGGTGACCATCCTGACGGAACGTTACGGACTGATGGATCGTATTTTTGGCACAAAGATATGGGATTTTACATACAAACATAATTTACTTTTATATCTGTTTAATCTGCCTCTTCCGCATTTATACTTCCGGTTATTCTACGAAAAAATCGGACTGCCGGTATGGCCGACCATTCTTCTGATTACGATCTGCACATTCCCTTCCCTGTATGCACTTGTGTGGATTGTCGGAAAGATAACGTTTGCAACAGATACGGGAATTAAAAAGCTGTTCCGGAAAGAGAAATAAAGCCAAACGGAAACATACAGTCAGAAACATAAGCTCAAAAGAGCAAAGACAGAAACAAAAGGATGTCGTTTATGAAAGATAAAAGAACAAAAAAGAAAAGAAAACTGTTTTATGGTTTGTCTGCACAGCTGAGCTGGCCGATTTTCTTTATTTTGCTTATCATAGCAATTTTCTCGACGGGAACGGTTTTTTTAATTAATTTCATTACGTTTTTAAACGATTCCATCGGTGAATGTATGGCGGTTTCCGGTTACGCAACCAAAGAAATGGAAGATTATCAGTCTTTAGACTGGCTTGTACAATATTGGGATTCTCATTCGGATGAAATGGATATTATTTATAATCCGAGTGAAGTTAAAATCAGGGAGGAAGAGCTTCGTGTGCTCTGGCCCGGAATGCCGGATATTAAATCGGTTAACACCCTGGAAATATCCAGAAAGGATGAGAGAACGCAGAAGCTGTTTGCGGAAGTGGTGTATGGTACCCTGTCGCATGACCTTTCGCGAATCAAACGTATTTTCAAACCGAAATATCTGTACAGTTTCTTTGTGGAAGGTGATGAAATGCACTTCCTGGTTACCGGTGCGCTTGAAGGGGAGAAGCATGTCAGTGAAGGCGGTATGCTGTTCGAACTAGGCAGCAGGGATGGATATAAACCCGGCATTTATTCGTCTTTGGATGCGGTTGTGGAATATCAGGCAACGCCGACCGTTCCGGACTGGACAACTGCGGAAGGTGAGGATAATACGGTATCCCATTTCTTCATGCCGGTATTCTCGCATGGTAAATTCGTGGCTATCATGGGAATTGCGGTTGACAATTCAAGGGTGCTTTTCCGTAATATCAGGGTTTCCGTGGTGGAAATCATCATTCTTGTACTGGTATTCCTTTTTGTTGCACTCTGGTTAAATATACGGCTTCGAAGGAAAGTTGCGGATCCTCTTCGGAAAACGGAACGAACCGTGAAGGAATATGAAAAAGAAAAAGACGGTGCGGCTACAAGGGATAAATTATCGTATATTCTTCCGAATAACGAAGTGCAGTCCTTAGCGGAAAGCTTTTCTTCGATGGTGGACGAGCTTGACCGTTATGTGGATGAAGTTCAGCGTATTGCGGCCGATAAAGAGCGTATTGAAACGGAGTTAAACGTTGCGACCAAGATTCAGGCAGATATGCTACCGAGTGTATTCCCGCCGTTCCCGGACAGAACCGAATTTGACCTTTTTGCGACTATGGATCCCGCAAAGGAAGTCGGCGGTGATTTCTATGATTTCTTCTTCTTAGACGAAAACAGAATATGTTTAATCATTGCAGATGTTTCCGGCAAAGGTGTTCCGGCGGCTTTGTTCATGGTAATTTCAAAGACGATGCTGAAAGGTCGTGCGCTTGCGGGCGGATCGCTTAGTGAGATTTTATACGATGTAAACAATCAGCTTTGTGAAGGCAATGATTTAGGTTATTTCGTAACTGTATGGATGGCAATTATTGACCTGCGCACCGGGGAGGGCGTATCCATTAACGCAGGACATGAGCACCCTGCAATCAAACCTGTCGGAAAACAGTATGAATTCCGGGTATACCCGCATTCACCTGCGGTCGCTTTAATGGAAGGCGTGAAATTTAAGGAACGTAACTTTAAGTTAAATCCCGGAGACAGAATTTTTGTTTATACGGATGGTGTTCCCGAGGCTACCAATAATGACAAAAAATTATTTGAAAATGACCGCCTGAAAGAAGCGCTTGATGTGAGCGATGTGAATGATCCGGAGAAGGTTTGCAGGACTGTTCGTGAGTATATTGATGAATTTGTTGACGGAGCGGAACAGTTTGATGACATTACCATGCTGACATTCCTTTACAAGGGACCAAAGGACGGACAGCCGGCTGAAACAACAGATGCGACGGAAAGCAATCCGGAAGCTTCTTCGGAAAATGCCGTTTTGGATAACGCTAATCAGACCGTTGTTGATTCTGCTCAAAGTGAAACGAACCTGTCCGAGGACGCTTTGGCCGGCAAAAAGGGCGGCAAATGGAAAACCATAGAAATTGAGGAAATTACGGAATAGTGGCAACCGGCAGGCATCTTAGAAGAATTATCAAAGCGCGGAAGAAATTTGCCAAAAGAATTCACCGTATGGTGAGAGGGCAGCAAAGACGCGCGGAATTTGTTCAAAGAAATGATGACCGCATGCGAAGAGTCCATGATTATGAGGATGAAAGATTAAGAAAGCGCAGGGAGCGGATTGACAGTCACATAGAGAAGCGCAGGGAGCGTCTTGAAAAAAACTATGTAAAAGGCGACAGCATCCGGGAAGAAAAGCTTCTGGCATCTGAACGACGTACGGATGAGCGGCTTCGAAATATCAGAAACCGCAGGGATGAGCAGATACGAAAACACCGCTCGTTCATTTCCCGCAGAAGAATGAAAATTACAAAGCGTGCATACCGGTATTACCGGTCTTTGCAGAGTTCGATTGTGGGCCGGTTAGCAGGGATCGAGGCGGATACCGCCAATCTTTTGGAAAAACGTCAGATTCGCTTCGGACTGCTTTTGCTTACAATGATTGCGATTGTAACAACGGTACTTGTATTTGCGCTTCGAAAGAAAGCAAAAGAGGAACCGGCATTTGTGGCGGAAATCCCGATTCTTGCATTTTTAGAGAAGTTTGAACCGAAGGAATATGATACGCTTTCCGTTTCGGAGGAAGAGTATCTTTGGCTTGTATTAAACGAGCATTTTGAGAATAATGAAGTTCCGGTTTTGGGAGTAATGTGTAATCTAAAGGCGGAGTCGGAATTCCGGGCAATGAATCTGGAAAACTACAACAATCAGATCTGGGAGGTTGATGACGAAACCTATCTGGAAGAAATTAACGGGAAATTTATCAGCAGGGACGATTTTTTAAAGTCCCGCTATCAGGATTTTACCAACGGATACTTAAATTCAAATCATCAGTGGGTGAATCTGGACGGCGGATACGGTTATGCGCAGTATACCGCGTATGAAAAAAAAGAGATGCTGTATGAATATGCCGAGGAATGGTTTGCAAAGGGCGGACCGGGGGAAAAATACCGGTTTAACATTGCGGATCCCAAGATGCAGGCACATTTTGTTGTTTTCCTGTTGGAGTCGGAGAAATATAAAAAAATGGATGAGCAGTTAAAAAAAGCTCCGACCATTGTGGATGCCTGTTATATCTGGCTGAAAAAATACGAAGTTCCCAAAGATCCTTACAAGGATAAATACTATACCTTATCCCGTAAACGTGCGGCAGCGGCTGAAGAAATCCGTGATTTCTGTACCAAAGGCGGGGGAGAAAAAATTAATTCGGATTCCGAATAAGGAAAAATGAAGAACGAACAGAAAGCAGAGTAATGATTACGAATCAATCGGATGATAAGAAAATGAATGCCGGAGAACGACTGTCTGTCGCAAGTGTAAATCAGGAGCCGAATCCGGATTCTTTTTTTCAGAATACTGACGGTGAAATGGAATACTGTGAAAAATGTTTAAGCTGTAAAAGAAGCTGCAAACAGAGCTTTCGCATTACCAATCTGATTTGCCGTAAATATGTGGAAAAACCTTAAGAAGGAGTCAATAAAAAGGGGATTTCAATCGTTTCTTATATAGCAGCGGTTATCCGTGCTTAATGAAACGAAAGAAAGAGGGAGAAAATATGAAAAAGAAAATCTGGTTAGCAGCAGCAGCTCTTGCTGCAATGAGTCTGTGCGGATGTACGGGAGGTAGTATAGAATCCGTTCTTTCATCGGAGCCGGAAAGTGTTTTGGTAAGTGAAACGGTTTCGGAGGCAGAATCGGAAATCGCATCCGATGAAGGCTGGACAAAACCTTCCGGAGGGAACAAAGAAAATGACGTGAAAGATCAGGGAAAAGAAATTTCGTATTCCTTTGATTTTGAAGCACATAATCCGAATGAATGGCAGCGTGCCTATTATGAATTTCTGCAGGATCTGAATCCGGCGGGGGCAGACGGTTCGGAGGAAGAAGACCCCCTGATTACGAATGCCAATGAATATTTCCTTGCAGATGTCGAAGACCGTTATTCCCAGTACGATCCGGAGCTTTGCGTTAAAAAGGGTACCTGTGAGGCGGATTATCAGCTCCTGATTTATGATTACAATCCGAATACCGGCAAAGTGGAAGAACTGGTTGGTCCGGATGAAATCTATGCAGGACATGCAACGTTTTATGTCGGTCCGGATGGAAATCTTTATTCCTATGCAGGGCATATGGGGTATCTCTGGGTGCAGAAATATACGGGTCTTGCAGATAAAGTGAAAACGGAAACGATTTACGAAGAGGATATCAACGGGAAAGAGGATGCGGATTATAAGAGCATGAGTGAGATTATCGGAGAGCAGATTGAACCGGTAATGATGGTTCCGGCTTCCAATGAAGCGCCTCTTCTGTGGTATTTAAATGTTCCCGTTGCCACGGCTTCCGAGGACAAGGATGCTGCGGATGTAGCCATCACGGCAGCATTATATGATAATGCGGAGGTTTATGTGGTGGGAACGAATCAGTATTATGACGGCGTGACCGGATTGGTGCCGTTCCATGATTTGAAAAAACCGGGAGCTTTGGATTCCTATTCCGACCGGGAATATGTATTAAATGTATACTGCTATACCGATGTAAACTTTGACGGACAGGATGAAATGTTAATCCGGCTGGCTACGGATGAGCGGGACAAAAACGGAGACTACTATTATTCGTATGTTTTGTTAAGCTATCAGGACGGCGTGGTTTATGCGTATGCTTTTCCGTATCTGACTTACGGCGATCAGTTTTTGGATGTATGCGAATTTGACGTATATCATAACTGGTATGATTCGGACTATGATTGTTATTACGGATTCGTTTTTGATAAAGACAAATGCCTTCTGACCTATTCCAATGATTATGAGTCGGAAACAAAGCCTCAGGATGCCGAGTCAAATGTCTGGAAGACATTCCGTGTGGATTTTGGATATTAAAATAAAAGTTGGGAGAAAAAATATGTTTAATTTAATTGCGGCAGGCGGAGTAAGCGCTCTTTATGCATCGGATTTTTATCAGAATGTATTAAGCTTTGATTCATCGATTTTGTTTTTTGTTCAGGAAAACATCCGAAACGGATTCTTAACGCCGGTTATGAAATTTATTACGGCGCTTGGAAACGGCGGTGTATTCTGGATCGTATTAACCGTGGCTTTGCTTTGTATTCCGAAAACCAGAAAAATGGGTCTTTGCAGTGCAATTGCCCTCCTGCTTTCGGTAATCATCTGCAATGTCATTCTGAAAAATGCATTCGCAAGGGTTCGCCCCTACGAGGTAATTGACGGTCTTGATCTGCTTGTAAAACGGGCACATGACTGGAGCTTTCCGTCCGGTCATACCTCTGCATCGGTGGCTTCGGCCGTGGCACTGTTTCTGGCCAGCACAAAGAAACAGAAGCTCATTACGGTGTGGGGAATCCTGCTTGCAGCTGCCATCGGTTTTTCAAGAATCTATGTTGCGATTCATTATCCGACGGACGTGTTTGTAAGTGCTTTCATGGCGATTGTTCTGGCGGTTGCGGCAACCCTGATCGGAACGAAGTTATATGATTTTCTGGCTGTTAAATTTACGGAAATGAAGAAGGCGAAGGAGTCGGGACAGTCCGGAACGGATGCGGAGGGTGAAACAAAGCCGCAGAATCAGTAAATCAGCGAAAATATCAATAAAATAACCGCTTTTTTACTTGAATTATTGGTGCAGTCAAGATACAATATATTGTGGGTGTTATGAGTATGGGGGTACAATATAATGCTGAATAATATTGATTTTTTAACCAAACCGGAGAAGGAAGAATTAAAGCAGCGGTTAAAGACCGAGCAGGAGAAGCTTGGAAGTCTTCAGATGAAGATTAAGGAGCATAAGCTTCCGGTGCTGGTTTTGTTTGAAGGATGGGGAAGCTCCGGAAAAGGAACATTAATCGGGGAAGTGATTCATAACATTGACCCGCGTTTCTTTAAGGTTGCGACATTAAAGCTTCCGACCGAGGAAGAAAAGAGATATCCCTTCCTTTACCGGTACTTTGAGAAAATTCCCGAGGCAGGAAAATTCCGTTTCCTGGACTCCGGCTGGATGGACGAAGTAACGCGTGGTGTGCTGGAAGGCACTCTGGATGAGAAAACATACAAAAGCCGTGTGGAATCGA
>CACZRH010000072.1 GCA_902783455.1 uncultured Lachnospiraceae bacterium
CGTGGCTTGTATTTCGGACAGTTCTTACACTTTTTCATGTCAACTTTTACAATTCCTTTTTTACAATCTGCATCCTTACACACGTAGTAAATGCAGGGGATATTTCTGTCTTTCATTTTTCTTTCCTCCAAAATTCTTCCTGAAAACTCTCCGAAACCACTGCTTCGGAAAAATCTTCCCGGAAAAGTTTCCTGCAAAAAGGCACTAAAAAAACACCCCCGGCAAACCTTTTTGGGTCCACCGAAAGAGGTGTCTGTTCTCCTAAAGCGTATTCTTAATTTCTATGCGATCTCAGTTAAAAACTTACAGATGCTATCTTAAAGACACACCAAGGACAACAAATGCCTCTGCGTTTGTATTGATACTAAATAAATTATTACTTCGCATGTTGTCCTCCTTTTCGTCTCTGGTTAATGGTTACAAAATGAGATTCGTGCATATCTCTGTTTTGGAAGTATATTGAATGTCTGCATTTTTGTCAAGACAAAAAAAACAGACCATCTATTTTTTGATGGCCTGCTTTTTATAATACGTTTAAAACTTAGAATAAATCTACGGAATTTCCGTCAGCATCAAAGATCTTCTTTTCGGAAACAACTACATATACATTACCGCCAAGCTTGGATGCTTTCTTTTCAATTGCCTTGAATTCAATCTGCTGTCCATCAATCTCAAAAATAATCTTTCCGAGTTTCTTAACGGGCTTTGCTGCTGCCTTCTTAGCAACTGCTTTCTTTGCAGTAGTAGCTGCTGCTTTCTTTACAGCGGTTTTCTTTGCTGTAGTAGTAGCTGCCTTCTTAACAGTCTTAGCTGCCTTAACGGTTGCTGCTGTCTTAACTGCTTTCTTTGCTACTTCCTTCTTCTCTGCAGCTTTCTTTGCAGGTTCTGCTTTTTTAGCTGTAGTCTTCTTTGCTGCGGGCTTCTTAGCTGCAGCTTCTTTTTTAGCTTCTGCCATAAGTTTTGTCCTCCTAAAATAATCTGAAGCATTAACATCTGCATCACTACATTTTTATTCTAAGTCCACAAGGGTTGATGCGTCAACATTTTCGTGCAAGAAAACTTATTTTTCTCACAATTTTTCTGTTTTACTCCGGCAACACATATTCCTTCGTACTGAATAATTTCGACGCACCGATTTCCGGAATCTGCGTATAATAAAATTCATCTCCGGGCTTTGCATTTTTCACTTCATCCGTTAATTCCTCCTGCCCGAAAAACCATTCCGCATCAACAAAATCGGGATCCTCTTCAAAATGAAGCACATAAAATGACTGGTCATCCGCTACTTCCAATTCCGTAACTTTTCTTGCCTTAATGATATATTCCTTATCCGGAAACGCTGCCCACACTTCACTTCTGATATATTGATCATCCAGAATAATTCTTCCGTCATCTGCAAATCTCGGACCGGTTTCTCCTTCGCTAAAACCTTCCGCACCTGCTACACTCTCGCTTCCCGCCATCGCCGCTTCTTTTTGTTTTTGTGCTTCCACTGCCGCAGCTCTTGCGGGAATAACGGAATTCATAAAATTGTCATCGTTGTGAACAACGTACATCATGGCAGTACATAAAACGATTCCAAAAATTCCGGCAAGGATTAAAAATCTCTCACGGTTTCTTTTGAAATTCCAAACCAGATCTTCCGGATCCGAAGGATTTACTAAAATTTTTGTTGTTGTCGCCATCATTGGCATCTGCGAAAAGTTATCGTACAATCCGTCGAATGCAGTAAAGTTGTATCCATGATACTGATACTGAAATACCGGTGAGCGCGAAATTCTGCTGCCGTATCTTGAAGAATCACTGTTTCCGGAAATGCTGTAACCGATGCAGACCGCATCCACGGGATCACTGCATGCCTTGCGTGCAATACTTATCGCAATGGCTGCAATAATCGCCATAATGCCAACCACGTAAACTGCACTCACGATAAAAATCACCACCGTATATGCAAGACTCTTTGTAAAAATCCATACGAATGCCGTAATCAAAAGACAAAGCACAATCAAACCAAGCAATGAATACTGGATGATTTTAATTGTTTTCGTCTTCGGCATTTTTGTTTTTAAAGGCTGCGCGGAAAGCTCCTGTTTTAAAAGCCCTAACACTTCATCTATGCCGATGGCATTCGAACTGTTATAAAAAATCTGCCCCTTGTAATTCGGATCGTAATGCATATATTTTCCTCCCCGCTATCATTAAGTATTATGTATCATTTTTTTCTTTAAGTCTTACGAAAGTTTTACTATCTATACCCTTTCTTGAAACGCCCAAAACGGTTTCCTCTCCGGTACGGATTTCTTTTTTCATACTCGAAATAATATCGTTTTTTCAATACCCGGTTAATCTCTTTTATGGCTGCATGCTTCCGGCTTTTTAAATCCTGCTCCCGAATAATTTTTCCGGTCTTTCGTGAAATCTGATAATAAAAATCAAGCCGTTTATAATACGTTTCAAGATCATAAAGCGAATTCGGATTGCCTTCAAAATCCGGCAATATATACTCCAAACAACCGTCATTAAAATCCCTGCAGCAACGCTTAAAATCATATTTTAAAATTCTTTCATTGGCATCAAGCGGACATGTAATTAAGCAGTACATTTCCTGCTTGGAAATATTGTTTCGTCCCTTTGGTTCAATCGAGCGAAAGATTTTATATAATTCCATCACTTCCGCTACATCCATTTTGGAAAACGGTTCCGACGGCGTAATCTCCGCCCAAACCTGCATGATATAGTGAAGCTCAAACGGCAGTTCCAGCAATACCTCCGGAAATCCGAGCGGCGCAATTTCGATCTCGGAATCTTCCATGGTCAGTGCCTTCTCAACATATTCGGGATCCTCTACGGAAGCACAGAATCCTTCCTCATAGATTCCCTTTCTTCCGGCTCTGCCTGCAATCTGCTTGATTTCCTGCGAGTTAAGAATTCTTTTTTCAATACCGTCGAATTTTTCAATCGTGGAAAAAACAATTCGTTTAATGGGAAGATTGATTCCCATTCCGATGGCATCGGTTGCAACAACTACTTCCGTTTCTCCGGTGGAAAATAATTCCACCTGATGCTTTCTTGCCGTCGGCGGAAGATTGCCGTATATGACACTTGTTTTTAATCCGGCCTTTTCAATCTGCTCCGAAATTCCGAGAACACCGCCCTTGGAAAATGTAATGACGGCATCTCCCGGCTTTAACTGTTTGATAAAATTGCTCTCATCCGTACCTTCAGCAAGCTCTTCAAAAGAAAGCGGAGTCATGCGCTCATAATGATGCACTTCATATGTATCATCGCATAAATCAATGAGTTTCTTTACAATATTTTCCGCGCGCTTTGCCATGCAGACATGGACTTCATTGGCGCGAATCCCGAGAATCGCACGTGTCCAATTATGTCCTCTTCTGGTATCCGCAAGCATCTGCGCTTCGTCTATGACTGCGATGTCATAATAATCATGGATGTTAAGCATTTCAATTGTGGAAGCCTGACATACGGCACCTTCCACAAGATTGCTCTCCTCTCCTGTCACCAAATTGCAGGGAACATCCATACGGTTGAATTTATCGAAAACCTCCAATGCCAGAAGACGCAACGGTCCTAAATAAATTCCCTTTTCACATTCCTTTAAGCGCTCTAAGGACTGATAAGTTTTTCCGCTGTTCGTGGGACCGATGTGCAAAATAAAATGCCTCTTCATCTCCCGCGCCTGCGGATAATCGTCAATCGGACTTTGATTAATCAGTTTCTTAATTCCGGCTTTTATTTTTTCGGAAAGATAATCATTCTGGTAATAATAAATCAGACCTTCCAAAGCAAGCGTCGGAGTGGCTTTATAACGGCCGAAAAATTTATATACTTCAAACGCTTTATCATTTGAAAATTTATTCCGGAATGCATGCCAGTCACTAACCACAATCCGGTTAATCAAATCATCAATCCGGTCTTCAAGAAAAATGAGTCTCGTTTCATTCTGCGCCCAGATTTCTTTGTCAGCCTTGTAGGTTTTAAATTCCGAACAGAAAAGAAAAAGCAGTTCGCGATCCACCTGACGCATTTTTTCCAGGCCTGCAATTTTACGTTCCAGTTTTTCAATCGCAACACGTTTTTTCTGCTTCCCCGAATAAAAGGACTGCTTATAATATCCGAACAGGAATTTAATGACCTTTATATACTTTTTATTCTTCGCGTTAAACTTCATTGGTACAAATATACTTCGTTCTCGAACGAAATCTGTTTCTGTTTTTTTGTGTGCACAATTAAAAGGCACTGTATTTCATGTACTGCAACTCAGTGCTGCATAATCAGACTGATTATCAGCATAATAATGTAGCTTACCATCGGAATCATAAAGAAACTTAAAAGTATAACTCCGAGGATTACCATCTTCCAAACCGATACCGGCCGGTCGCAAAGACCTCTGTTATCCAGACCGCTTGCAACAACATAATAAGTCTTTCCTTTATACGGACATGCCGCAAGCCAGACCGGAAAAAGGAAATACCGGAATTTGATATTGTCATATTCGGTCGAGAGTTTTAAGTCGCGGTAGCAGTCAGCAAATTCCCTTTTTTTTGCCGCGATTTCGATTTTTTTCCGCGAGGATTTCTTCGCCATCTCCCACGCTTCGTCAATGTTAATCGTATATTTTTCTGCGGCAAATCCCAGAAGCGCATCCGGCGTATAATTCTGAATATCCTCCGGGGTAAAGCGCACAACCTGATTTAATTTCTTATTATTGATAAACCGCTTGCTGGCGCAAACGCTGACATCATCGATAAATGCATCCACCATACCGGTTCTGTAATCCCACTTTGTTGTCTCGGAATCGCCGTGTGTTACAGTCCGTCCAAAATCGCCGCTATAGGTGGTTACGGTATCCGCATCGAAGGTCCAGAACGGCACGTATACACCGACCAGGTTTCCCAAAACCTTTCCTTTTCGAAAGGATTCCGGAGACCAGAGTGCGAATTTATTCCACTTGTAATAATTCTGCTCCACCTCTTCCTTTGTGGTCTTAAAAGGAATGATTCCGCTTGGTGCAATTCCGCAGTTTAATTCCTCTGCGCCAAGTACGATTGCAGATCCGCAATACGGACACATTCCCGACATCTGGTCCGCATCATAAAGCATCACGGCACCGCACTGTTTGCAGCTTACCGCTCTTCTTTGAATTCCCCAGTCACTTGATGCATCACGCATCGCCGATATGAAATCGCGTTCCTCGGAAACAAACTCTTCTTCCGGTTTGTGCAGCGGTCTTTTCGAACCGCAAAAATCGCAAACCAGACAATAGCTTGCTACATCATAACGCATGGTACCATCACAATTTCTACACTTCATAGCATTCCCCCAAAATGACACATGGGGACGGGGATGTTGTGTCATTTTCTACCGTCCCACATTCTTCATTGTTCACTTGACACTTTCGATTAAAGCGCATCCTTCGGGCAATTTCGAACGCACTCCATACACAGAATGCATTCGGTTCCATTCTTCCTCTTTCTGGAATTATCCGTTACATCGACATCCATCGGACAAACGCGCTTGCATTTTCCGCATGAGATACATTTTTCTTTATCACATTTGATTCGTACCAAAGCAAAATAGCTCATCGGTTTCAAAAATACTGTAATCGGACAGATATACTTACAAAATGCGCGGTTATCCTTAAAAATAAACGCCAGTGCAATTCCGATTCCGTAATATGCGATGTTGCCGATAATAAATGCCCAGAACATGATTCGCTCGATATTTCCGACATGCGCCAAAAACAATGCGGAAACAAACACTAAGGAAATTGCAAACATAACATAGCGAATCCATCCGATTTTCTTTCGCTCCCCCTGCGGCTGCTTATACGGAAGAAAATCCAAAACCATCGCGGTCCAGCATGCATATCCGCACCATCCTCTGCCGAAAATCAGCGGGCCGAAAATTTTCGCCACTGCATAATGAATGGTAGCCGCTTCAAAAACGCCGGTAAACAGATAGTACCAAAAGCCTTCAATCTGCATGTTTTCTCCGCAGATCAATCCCAGATAAATCAGCATATAAAGGCCTACCAGAAGCTGAACCAGTCTTCTGGCATACTTATATTTTTTGATAAAAAGGAATACACCAAGCGAAATCGAAACACCGATATAACTGAAATTAAAAAGATAAAAAATGTTATTTTTCGTAAGCCATAATGTAATGGCAACGGCTTCAAAAATTGCAAGCATGATAACCGGCATTAAATATTTTTTCATGTCTGTATTCTTCTCCTCTTTTTGAATACTTCTTTTCGCAAATCCTAATTAATTGACTTTCTTAAGCCTTCCACCTTTTCCACAACTTCGTTCTTTTCCGGAAAATCCACGTAAAACTTTCCCCATGCGGTCTCATAATTTACTCTGTGCTCATAAGGACAGTCAAGAAGATGTAAGAGCCGGAAGGTTTTATTCTCAAGTGCCGGACCGATATCGTCATTGTAGGAAACATATATTTCAAATGACGTGTCTTCCGCACCGATTACAAGCTTTGTAAGCGGATTGTTATATACGCTGAACTGACCGGAAGCGTACTGCGCACCCGGAAGCCATAATTCAAACAGATTGTTATTTTCGAAAAATCCTTTTTTCAGTTTTGTGCTGCTCTGAAAATAATAATCACCATATAATTTATTGTTTGCAACATCCAGATACGTCAGCTGTTCAAAATCTCCCCCTACGAAATCCAGCGCGTTTTCTCTTGCGGACAGATACGATAATTTCGTTGCACCCGTCAAATCAAGTGATGCGATGTTGTTATGATCCACGCTGATTTTTTTCAGTTCCGGCATCCGGCCGATACATTCTACATCGGATATTTTATTATACGATAAATTCAATTCCTGAAGAAACGCTTTGGAAGCCGCCAAGGAGCTTACATCGTTAATGGAATTGTCCGACAAACTGACCGTTTTTAAAACCGCACAGTTTTTTAAAGTATCAACGCCTTCCAGCTTGTTCCGGTCTGCCGTCAGGGTCTGTAAATGGATGGCGGTTTCCAAAAAGCTTAAATCCGTAAGCTCGTTATCTTCCAGTTTCAGGGTTGTCAGATTCTCCAGGTTACTCTTCGCAATATGCCTGATTTTATTGTTGCTTAAATCGACATTCTGCAGCTGCGGATTCGTAGAAAAAGACACATCCGTTAATTCATTCCCGGAAAAATCCAAGGTCTTTAATCCCGTTGCACTTTCCAAAATCGCCTTTGCATCCTCATCCGATAATTTACTGTCCGTGATGGTAATCTGCGTAACCTTGTCGTTAACAATGTCGCTCCAAACCGAATGATCGCGGATGGAAAATTCACAATTCGTAATTTTGACGGACCTTATATCCTTGCCCTTCACATCCTTACGTAATACTCTTTCCGTCACGGTCATATCCGCTAGTTCAACCGCACGCATATTAACCCGCTTCGCATTTTTCTGATTGTTTTTTGAAACATTGATCCCAATCACGGCACCTGCTATACCGAGAAGTACGAGCACGCCAAGGATTACGGGGATTAAAATTTTCGCCGGCTTCTTTCCTGCAGATTTTCCTGCTGTCTTTCCGGAAGACGTTGCAGCTGCATTCGCTGCCTTAATATTCGCCTGCGCGGTTTCCTTCACCGCTTCGATTTTTGCCTGTGTAGTTTCATTCACCGCTTCGATATTTGCCTGTGTGGTTTCATTCACCGCTTCGATATTTGCCC
>CACZRH010000073.1 GCA_902783455.1 uncultured Lachnospiraceae bacterium
GCATGGCCTTGGAAAACGGGAGAGAATGTATTTGGGAATCGCAGCACTTTTGCAGGACTGCGGAAGATATGTTTCGCTGACTCAGGTCGGCGACTGTTCCTACAATATCGTGATGAATACCGAAATCATCGGTCTTTCCCATGCAGAGCGTGAAATTGTTGCCAATATCGTAAGGTTTAATCATGAAAGCTTCCGTTATTACGAGGAAATTGCAAGCACCTCCACCATTGATAAAAAGGACTTTATGATTATCGCAAAACTGACTGCAATTCTGCGTCTTGCCTGTGCTTTGGATTCGTCCCACAAACAGAAATTTACGGGATTAAAAATCACATCTGACGAAGGCGAATTAATACTTCGTGTGGAAACTGATTTAAACATGGAGCTGGAAAAGGGACTGTTTGACGAAAAGGCAAGATTTTTCGAAGAAGTTTATAATGTGCATCCGGTTTTGAAGCAGAAGAAGAGTATTTAAAAATAAGGGGTAATTATGGCAGGTCTGAATTTAAGAAATCCGGAAAATTATATTAACCGCGAACTGTCGTGGCTGAGTTTTGATGAACGTATTCTTGGCGAGGCAAAGGATAAAAGCATTCCGTTATTTGAACGGCTGAAATTTTTAAGCATCGTATCCTCGAACCTGGATGAATTCTATATGGTTCGCGTGGCATCCTTAAAGGACATGGTGGATGCCGGGTATACTAAGAAGGATATTGCGGGAATGGGCCCAAAGGAACAGCTTGCGGCAATCAGTATTCGTACGCATGAACTTGTTGCAAGTCAGTATTCCACGTATAATCGCAGCCTGATTCCGGCACTTTCGGAAATCGGACTGACCGTGGTGCGTTCCCATGAAGAGTTAACCGAGGAAGAAGGAAAATACGTGGATGAGTATTTCGAGGAAAATGTTTATCCCGTATTAACGCCGATGGCGGTGGATTCTTCCAGACCGTTTCCGTTAATTCGAAACAAATCCTTAAATATCGGGGCTTTGGTGAGAAGGAAAGAAACTTCGGACAAATCCGAAAAGGCAGATTCCGGGAAGAAAAAAGGGTCCAAACTGAATAACGGAAAAATCGAAACCGAGTTTGCGACCGTGCAGGTACCCGGCGTTTTAAACCGTATCGTGCCGCTGCCTTCCAAAGAAGGAAAGAAAATCATTTTCTTAGAGGAAGTAATCGAGCGGAATATCAGCAAGCTGTTTTTGAATTATGACGTTATATCCGCATCGCCTTTCCGAATCATGAGAAACGCCGATTTGTCCATTGATGAGGATGAAGCGGAGGATTTGCTTAAGGAAATCGAGAAGCAGGTAAAACGTCGCCAGTGGGGCAAAGCAATCCGTTTGGAGGTGCAGGATTCCATTCCGAAAAAACTGTTAAAAATCCTCGTCGAGGAACTGCAGATTGAAGAGGAAGATATTTTCCGAATTGACGGAACCGTGGATCTGACAGTATTTATGAAGGTTTACGGACTGGATGGATTTGAGGAATTTAAAACACCGAAGTTCTCACCGATTCCGGTGTTTGATATTAACCCGGATACGGATATTTTTACATCGATTCAAAAGAAAGACATTTTAATGCATCATCCGTATGAAAGCTTTGAACCGGTCGTAAACTTCATTAAGGAAGCGGCCAGGGATAAGGATGTGCTGGCAATCAAGCAGACGCTTTACCGTGTCAGCGGAAATTCACCGATTATTGCGGCACTTGCGGAGGCTGCGGACAACGGAAAACAGGTTTCCGTGTTAGTGGAATTAAAGGCCAGATTTGATGAAGAGAACAACATTGTCTGGGCAAGAAAGTTAGAGAAAGCAGGCTGTCATGTTATATACGGTCTGGTCGGATTAAAGACGCACAGTAAAATTACACTGGTCGTTCGAAGGGAAGAAGACGGTATCCGCCGGTATGTGCATTTAGCGACCGGAAATTATAATGATGCCACAGCTAAATTATATACGGACCTGGGATTATTTACCTGCAACGAAGCCATCGGAGAGGATGCAACCGCGGTATTTAACATGCTTTCCGGCTATTCGGAGCCGGAGGGATGGAATAAGCTTTCTCTTGCTCCGCTTTGGATGAAGGACCGGTTTTTATCCTTAATCGGCAGGGAAAAAGAGCATGCGGTAAACGGCGAGGAAGGCCGCATCATTGCAAAGATGAATTCGCTTTGCGATCAGGATATTATCATGGCCTTGTATGAGGCTTCCAATGCAGGCGTTAAGATTGATTTGATTGTGCGCGGAATCTGCTGTCTGAAGGTGGGGATTCCCGGTATTTCCGACAACATTACGGTGCACTCCATAGTGGGCAATTATCTGGAGCACAGCAGAATCTATTATTTCCGAAACGGCGGAAATGAGGAATATTATTTAAGCTCTGCGGACTGGATGCCGAGAAACTTAGAGCGAAGGGTGGAAATCCTTTTTCCGATCGAATCAAAAGAACTGACGGAGCGGCTGAAACACATTCTGGATGCGGAACTTAGGGATAATTTGAAAGCGTATTTCCTACAGCCCGACGGTAGCTATGCAAAGCCCGATAAGCGCGGCAAGGTCCCGTTTGGTTCCCAGGACGCTTTCTGTGAGGAAGCAATTTTGCGAAAGAGTGAACATGAGAAGAACGTAAAGGATACACGTGTCTTTATTCCGGAAAC
>CACZRH010000074.1 GCA_902783455.1 uncultured Lachnospiraceae bacterium
CCCTGTAACAATATAGAGAATGCCGTCTTTTTCAGCCATCTTTACGCATCCGGTATCGAAGGGAAGTCTTACATCCCCGCCGAAAAGAGATGGGTTTCCTGTAATCGAAGCAGCCCCGAGCCTGTTCCAATTTTTATCATATTTAATAACGCGAACCACTTCCGCGTCAGCCTTTTCATCCGTATTTGCTTCGCCTTCCACAAGAAAATTATAATCATTATTGGAATAAAAACCGCCCCAAGAAGAAAGTTCCATCGGAATTGACAATCCGCCTGTTTTGTTAAACTCCGCATCATATGTTTCAATACGAACCATTGACCCGTTATAATACACGCGTTCATATCCGCTATCGGCTATGGTCAGAAATCCCCTTTCTATCGTATAATCCGTCAAATTATAGTCCGGAACCGGATAAGGTTCTAAATCTTTTTCAAAAGCCTTTACACTAAAAAAAGAAAGGCTTCCCACAAGGAAAAAGCAAACAACAATCAGCAACAGGTTTCTTACTCTTTTACTCATATTCATTCTGATTTTGCTCATAAGTAATCCTTCCTTCATTTCAGTTGGCTTTATTCAACAATATAAAATCTAATGTCATTAATCAAAGTACCGAAAAATGAATTGTTTTTAATAGAATTATAGCATAAGGTTTCACATGTTTGACAGTAAAAAACCCCTGCTGATAACAATCCTGTATCGCAGGGGTTTTGTTTTTATTAACCGAATACTTTTTCTTTTAGTTGTTCCTTATGTTTCGTTCTCTGCCGCAGATTTCTCTTCGGAGGTTATCTCTCCCTCATCCGTGTCAGTTTCATCCTCAAAAGCGACATCCTCGTTCACGATTTCTTCGTCTGTAACTTCTTCTATAATCTCTTCATCAATGACATCATTCTCTATGACATCATCCTCTATGACATCATCCTCTACGACATCATTCTCTATGACATCATCCTCTATGACATCATCCTCTATGACATCATCCTCTACGATTTCTTCGTCCACGTTTTCTACAATGAATTCCTCTTCTTCTATTCCGTCCGCGGCAAGTCCGAAGGTAAGAGGTGCCCCACTAAACGCGTTCTTGAAATTCCGAAGCATGGTGGCGCATTCCACTCTGGTAGCGCTTCCCTTGGGATCCAGCTTATTATTACCCTTTCCGGACATTACTCCGTGTGACAATGCCCAGTTCAAAGCCGTTTCTGCCCAGCTGCTGACCAGATTCCCATCCGAAAAATCACTGATGCGTTTGCCCTGACCGGGAACAATGCTTGTATCATATCCCTTGTAGGCAGCATAACTGTAGAACATTCTGGCCATCTGTTCCCTGGTAGCCTTTCCGGTTACACCAAAGGTTCCGTCCGGATTTCCGCCGACAATCTGATTCTGCGCCGCCCAGGTTACGGGCTTTGCAAACCAGTCCGTACTTTTCACATCTGAGAATTTTTGAACATAGGTAACTGCAGGTCTTCCTTCAAAGTTATAAAGGGTCTGTACAAACTGGGAACGGTCAATGGGTTCATTGGGTGCAAAGAGAACCTTGCCGGGAATCACTTCTCCCTTTCCTTTCATGTACCCGTTATCATAAACATATCTGGCTGCATTATACTGCCATCCTTCCGCCTTCAAATCTGCAAAGGGATTGGAAGGGTCATTATCCACGACAACAGCTACACTGCATGTTGCCGTCAGACCGTTTACGGTTTTGGCGGTAATTGTAGTTTTTCCGCCACTTTTTGCTTTCACAACGCCATTATTTACCGTTGCAACCGCCGGATTGCTGCTTGTCCAGGTGATAGTTTTCTCTGTTACATCAGAAGGTGTAAGAGTTGCTGTAAGAGTCATTTCATTCCCGAAATACATAATAAACTCATCAGATTCGATGGAAATAGTTTCGGGATTAACGATAACCATGACTTCACAAGTTTTTTCCGTTCCGCCAAATGCTCGAGCGGTGATGATGGTTTTTCCACCGGAAACAGCCTTTACAACTCCATTTCTGTCGACCGTTGCGATATTTGGATTACTGCTCTCCCATGTAATTGATTGATCAAAAGAATTCTTCGGACTAACGGATGCCTTTAGTGTTTGACTCTCTCCTTTAAGAATGGTTAGCTTATCCCGGTCTAATGAAATCTCTGTAGGGAAGATAAAATAAGAGTATTTGATTTCGTTATCTTTTGCATACTGCTCTGCAACCGAACCCGGCCAGCAGATTATGGTTGCTGTTATAGGAGGTTTATCGGTTCTTCCCCAATAGTAGCTTTCATTAAATACATTTTCTCCGAATGCAGTATTTTTTCCTCTTACATACACTTTTTTTAATGCATAGTAATTTCTATCGAATACTCCATCTTCAATGTATTCAACTGATTCAGCCAAATCTACTTCCCGAAGCTTATTCAGACCGGAAAACACCCCATCCGATATTTTCGTTATACCATCTTCTATGATTATTTTTTCAATGTCATTGCTAAAACCGGAAAAAACTCCTCCATTTGTTGATTTGGCAGGTCCGTTTCCGGCTATTCTTAATACATGATCCGATATATTCCATGTAATATTTCCATCAAGTGAAGGATAAACTTTTTTGGAAAAACTTCCGGTATTGGCATCAATTGTATAGAAATTAAATGTAAGTTCGTTTGACGCATAATACACAATCTTGTTACCGGATAAAACAGGATGGCTGTCTGCCCATGGAGCATTGGCAACAAACTCATTTCCAATTTTATTACCTGCCCCGTCAACAAAAACATAATGAACCTTATATCGATCAAGAACATCTTCTGAGTTTATTGTTTCGTCTGCTTCACCCGATTCCCCCCAGATAACCATGAATCGGTTATCGTTTATTTTAACAATACTCGAACCGGAAAAGCGTTTTCCGTCGTTATTATATTCCGTTAACCACCTTACGGTTGTGGCCTCCTTGGAAAAATCGGAAAGCGGAGTTACGGTCAGGTAAATATTATAAGAAGTATCCTTGGTATAATTATCATACTGGCTTTGATCAATGGATGTACCGAGTCCCAGAATATTTTCTGAAGATATCTCCAAATCACTTACATACGC
>CACZRH010000075.1 GCA_902783455.1 uncultured Lachnospiraceae bacterium
CCCTGCGTTCCGACGATAGTATATGCGGGATCCGGTGCATCTTCCAGGGAAGGATTTAAGGTAATCTCCCAGGTAGTCGAATGATCCGCAATATCCGTTGCAACAACCGTAAAGGTCTGTGCTGTCGGAAGAGGATTCTCAAGCTTTACATGTGTCTTTGCGTTCGGATATTCACTGTCGGTAGGAATTTCCTCACCGTTCACGGTAACCGATTTCAGAACCGCATATGCATGTACTACATGCTCGCCCGTTTCATCATCATAGTATTCACTGAAACTGTCGTCATGAACATCAAATTCCACCGTTGCAGCTTCAAAGGAATTCGTTGCTTCAAGACCGTCATCCGTGGAAACGCCGTCTATTGTCAGCGTTCCGTCAAGCAACGTGGGACTGTCGATATCAATATAAATTCCTTCGTCCAGATAATCCCCCCATGAAGTCTCCGCACCGTCTTCCAGTCTTACCAAAACACCACTCGGGAAATCAAAGCCGTTATGCTCCCGCTTTTCATAACCATTGATGATTTCATATCCTTCCGGTGGAATCAGGGTAACGGGTCCTCTGTAAGCATCCATGCCTTCGACCTGGACTCCCTCAATTTTATCCCCCGATATGGTAGTTTTTTCAGCCGGCCATTCCAGATAGACAATCGGGAAATCAATCCAGTCACCGGTATAGGAATCATATAAATCCGTTTCATCCAGCATGATCTTTATTTTCAGGTCGGACTGTACGTCCGTATAATATCTGTCAACGGGAATCCCGCCGTAAACCTTGCTGGTATCTAACTGAAAATGAAGTGTCGCGTTATCTTTTATGCCGGACACCAGATCCGGAACCATCATGGTATATCCGAATACTTTGTAATACGGAATTTTATTCTCCGGATTGAATACAACACTGTCCTGAACACCCCTGACTTTGAAATCTGCTTCCGCAGTCTCTGCCGGATATCCTCTGGAAATCAGCTCATGATCCGAATTATACTGTGCCGCAATCGCCTCTGCGATTACGACAACCTTATAATATCCGACATCCGTCGGTTGCGTTGTTGAAAATACGGTCGCATCCTTGATAGTTCCGTCCGCATCCGTTTCATAATACTTTACGGAATACGTTCTTGTCCCGCCTGCAGGTCCTTTCTCGGCCTTCCAGTCAGGCTTGGTTGTATCCGTTGCATAATAATTCTCCATCGAAATTGTAAATGCATCATCCCCGGAGGGTATATCCGAAAGCTCATAAACAGGATACAGATTTAATACACCGTCCTGTGCAAAATCTACAACGCCTGCAGGAATAATACCCGCGGCAACTGAAGAATAATAATCCGTATCATCATACGTATTATTGGCATTACTTGACCATCCGATCTGTGCTCCGAGATTTTCATCATCAGCCAGTATGGGGACATCATCCGGATTTGTGAAAGATGTCTGATAGCCTTCGTCTGTTTCATATACAAAGAAATCGTCAGAGGAACCGGAACCGTTAAATACAAGTCTGTAAGCGGGAAATGCGCTTAAAGAAATGTCTTTAACATAATATTTTCCTGCGGAATCATAATCATAGGACTGACTGTCAAAGCGGTAAATATAAGAATTCCCGGATGCACCGTCCGGTTTTGCGGGCAAGGTAAGGGATCCCTCGTAATAATTCTTTTCATGAATTATTTTCGGTGTATCCGAGATTGGTAATTCAACTATCTCATACTCTTCTTCGCCTTTATATGTACATTCCACTCTCCAGTATCCGTTCGTGATGTTTATTACATCTCCCGGCATTAAAAAAGATCCTGCCGTAACAAGATACTCATCATCGCCCGCTGTAGCGCTGTATTCTGCCGCCACTGTCTGAAGCGGTATGCCGACGGTAGAAAATACCATCAGAAGGCTTAATGCCATTGCAAGAGTTTCTTTCACTCTTTTTCTTAAATTAAACTGCTTTTTGTTTCTTTCCATACTTCATTTTCCCCTTGTATCCAAGCGATACGATAAATCTATTTCCGTTACGAATCCGAAACAACCTGATTCTTTCCGTTTTGTTTTCCGGCATAAAGTCTCTCATCCGCGATTTCCACGATTTTATCGATGCTGAGTCCCGGAATGGATTCGCAGACACCGAATGTCATGGTAATCTTGATGGTATATCCGTGTGACACCACAACCATATCCTCTATCATTCCGCGGATACGTTCCGCAACATCCACGGTAATCTTTTTATTGCCGTCAATTGCAATCAGGAATTCCTCACCGCCCCAGCGGCATACCACGTCATTTTCACGAAGCGAACTCATCAAAACTCTTGCCGCATTTACCAGCACGTCATCACCGGATTCATGCCCGAAGGTGTCGTTTACTTTCTTGAAATTATCAATATCGCAGATAATAACGCCGAAAATTCTTCCTTCCTGATGCAGCAGCTGCAGTTTCTCCTCAAGCTGCAGATTCATATAGCGCCTGTTGAACAGTCCGGTCAATGCATCCCTGTTTGCCTCCATATTCAACGCAACATTCTTATGCGACAGGCTTGTGGTCTTCTGAGACATATCCCAGTGCAGAAGCATCAGGAATCCGATTATTACGAAAAATGCAACCGCAAAATTATATCCTGTAAAGACAATGCGCATATACTCTTTCACACGAATGATTTCAGCCGGATGAATCAGGTCGTATACATATAACAGCGTATATTCCGTCATAACCACAAGAGAAAGAAGGAAACTCACCAGCTCTTTCTTCTTGTAAACACCCCATGTCAGTGCGAAATAAAAAATTGCGGGAATCGAAGAAATAATCAGAATTGAAAAACTGCATCCCCTTCCGAGAATCACATCGGTCGCTGCAGAGAACAGCCAGACCTCGATTACCGCTGCATGGATGATTGTCCTGTATGCACCTTTCTGAATCAGAAGTCTGAGCAGCTGGAAATAGATTGCACCTGCAACCGAAATCATTCCCAGATAACGCAAATCGAAAGAAAAGAAAAGGATTGCGTAGATTGCGTTAATCACACATAAAGCATTCAGAAAAAAATTCAGTTTAAATGCTTCGTTAAAAAAAACTTCCCCGTTTTTGATTCCATCAATGTAATGTTTAAAATTAGACATTTTATCCCCCCAGAGTATGCCTGAACATACATAATTTATTTTACCTTATTTTGCCCGATTTGTCACTAATTCAGCAATAAAATACAAAGCGTAATCCCTTGTTTTTTGCACCTTTCACAAAAATCGGAAAACGTTCTTTGAAACAGACAAAATTTCCCATTCTTTTTCACACTTTTTTGTGGTTTGTATTGAGCACAACCACAAAATGTGGTATAATGTCACAGTTAATGCAGTTATAAAGCTGAAAAAGCTTCGCAAAACCTCAAAAAATCAATTTGGAAATGAAAAACGAAAAAAAGAAACACAGAAAATTAAATAAATTTGCCGCCGGATTTTTTTCCTTTTTAGGCTGGCTTTTCCTCACGGTAGCCATTGTTCTGGGCGGCTTTTTCCTGTTACTTTATTTCATTCATCTCGGTCCGTCTCCGAGATTCCGCGACCTCTTCGTTGCATCCGCCAAAGAATCCAGTGTCGGAGGCGTTTTGGTGGATTTATACCTTTCTCAGGAAGAAATTGAAAAAATCATGGCAAGCAATGCCACACAGGAATTCCAGGAAATTACGGATACCACTTTGGTTCAGATTGCTTCTGCAGATAACGGCAGCAAGGAATCTACATCCTTAAGCAGCACTTCCCTTTCTGACAATCCGGAAGATCCGGACGGAGACGGCATCACGGTTTATGACGTTCACGGTCCCACATACCGCGGGAAAATGATGGTAGTCTTCGATCCGTCCCGCGTCAAGGTCGGTACCATCGATCACTACGGAATCAGCACCCCCGGTCTGACACTGCCGGATATGGTGGAAAAATATGATGCCGTTGCAGGAATCAACGGCGGTAAATATGATGATGAAGCCGGAATCGGAACCGGCGGCATGCCTCAGGGAATCGTATTTTCCGAAGGCGTACTGCGAATGGGCGATCCCGGCAGTACCTATGAAGTATATGGATTTAACAGCGAAAATGTTTTGGTTGTCGGACGAATGAGTGCCGGATATGCACAGGCTATTGGAATCCGTGATGCGGTTTCCTTCGGACCGGCTTTAATTGTAAACGGCAAATCTGCCAGAATGGCAGGCTCCGGTTCCGGACTGAATCCCAGAACCGCAATCGGTCAGAGAGCCGACGGTGCCGTTTTACTTTTGGTAATCGAAGGAAGACAGACGACTTCCCTCGGTGCTTCCATGGCGGATTTAGTGAAGGTAATGGAGGATTACGGAGCGGTAAATGCCGCTAATCTGGACGGCGGAATGTCTTCCTCCATGGTTTATAACGGCGAGGAAATTGTATCCAGCTGTACGATGAGAAACCGTAAAATCCCTACTGCTTTCATCGTAGAGAGGAGGGACTAAAATGAGCGAGTACCGTTCTCCCAAAATCGTTCCTCTCGCGCAGGACAAAACCATTAAGAAATCCCATCCTTTTCTTTTATTCTGCATCATTTGGTTTTTCTTCCTGCTTCTTGCCATTACCCTGTTTCTAGGCAAATTCTATCAGTATCTGGTTTCCTATGAAGCTGTCTATCAGGAATCCCTGCCGCATCATTATGCAGAAAAAATTGTCGGAATCGTTCAGAAAAACGATATGGCTTCCATCGAACAGCTTCAGGACAATCCTCCGGAAATCAGCGAATTTGAAACCGAGGAAAACCTTTATCATTACATGGCGGAATTACTTGAAGGAAAAGAAATCAGCTATTCCAAAACACAGAATTATACGGATGACCGGCCGGAATATTACATCACGGCAGACCGTTACATCGTTGCACTCCTTCGCCTGAAAGAGTCCGGGACCCAGAAACGCGATTATAATCTTCCCGTTTGGGAAAAAGAGCATTTCGAATTCTATACCGATGCACAGCACGAGGTCCGTGTTTCCTGCCCCACCTGCTACAGCGTTTTTGTGAACGGGCACAGCATTCCTAACAGCTACTGCTATAAAAATGACCCCTACCAGGGCGAGGATTATTTCAGAGGAACCATCGAGCTTCCTCATCTCAGGGTTTATTACATCGACGGTCTTTATGAAGAAGCAACCGTTACAGCCAGTGCAGCTGACGGAACACCGATTGAGCCTGTTTTTGATACATCCCGCGGTATGTATGTCGTTCCGCTTACGGTATCGGAAGAAATCAAAACGGAAATGATTGATTTTGCGACGAAAGCCGCTTTAAATTATACGCATTACGTTCAAAACGATGCCGGCCTCGGCTCCTGCACACCCTACTTCTTAGCAGGAACAAATTACCTTCAGATGGTGGAATACGGGGAATCCAGAAAATACTATCCATGGCACAGAATTCAAAGCGAGGAAACGGAAATCGTGGAGTTCAATCCCTATGACAACGACCATTTCTACATTCAGGTAAACATCAATCAAGTGCTGCTCGTTCGCGGAACCGATGAAAAGAATGTTACGACCGAAAACCGCTTCTATATCATGCGTACGAACCAGGGATTCAAAATCTGCGGTTTGGAATATTAAAAAATGTACCGGATTGAAATAATGCGGAATTGAGATAATACAGGAATAAATACTAAAAATGAATACCCCGGCAGCTGATCAATCAAATACACAAAAGACGGTTCTGATTACAGGAGCTTCCCGCGGAATCGGAAAATGTATTGCAGAGATTTTTGCAAAAAATAACTGCAATCTCGTCCTGCTGTGCCGTAACTCTTTGAATTCCATGCGGGAAAACGGCAGAAAGCTTTCGGAAGAATACGGTATAAATGTTTCCTGTTATGCGGTTGATGTATCAAATTCCGAAGAAATTTCCGGGCTCTTTCAGGATCTTTCCAATCATCAGATTTCGATTGACATTCTGATTAATAATGCCGGAATATCCCACGTGGGACTTCTGCAGGATATGACGGATGCTGAGTGGGACCGCATTATTCAGACGAATTTAAATTCCGTATTCTATACTTCCCGTGCCGTACTGCCTTCGATGATTGCTGCAAAAAGCGGACGGATCATTAATATTTCTTCCGTATGGGGCGATACGGGTGCCTCCATGGAAGTTGCTTATTCCGCAAGCAAAGGCGGAGTCAATGCTTTTACAAAAGCACTTGCAAAAGAGCTTGCGCCAAGCGGTATTTCGGTAAATGCCGTTGCCTGCGGCTTTATAGATACCGAAATGAATGCGCATCTTTCCAAACCGGAACGGGATATTCTCTTTGAAGAAATTCCTGCAGGCCGCCCCGGAACCGCAAAAGAAGTCGCGGAATTCGTATATGAAATCGCTGTTTCCTCGAAATATCTTACCGGACAGGTTATCACATTCGACGGCGGATGGACCTGATTTGACACAAAACACAGCACACAGCACGGTGTCCGATTTAAAGACTTATCGCGCACACAAACGAAAAGACTTCCGGATCGGAAGTCTTTTTTAAGGAATAATCCCCGTTTCTTCAATTCATTCATAACACGAAATGTGTCTCTTTCATCCGCTACTCAACGAATCCGTCCTCTAAGTAAACATAGAATTTTCTCTCATCCTCGAGACGGATACAGCCAAGCTGGCTTGCCTTGTTTCGAAGCGCCATACCACAGTCAATGTTGCGGATATGATAGCCTAAGAAATCATTGTTTTCATAAATCAGTCCCCTGCCGTATTTATCCACACAGTCAAGTCTCTGTGTAAAAGTATGACCGTGAATATAGGTCATCTTCTTATTCGGGAACAGCCTTTCTCCAACCACGTCCTGATACCGGAAATCGTAAATACTGGTCCAGACCACTTTATAGGTTTCATTATACGGCATATCCATAAATTTAATGCCGGAATCAAATTTCATCTTGGTACAATAAGCATGGGCCAGGTAATACTTTTTCTTTCCCACCGAAACCTTCTTTACAACCCATGTATCCTTCAGATAATCAAGCACCTTCTGCTTTTTCGCTGCCGGAAGTGCCTTAAATGCATTGTAGGTCGGAAGTCCGCCGTTACAGGGATCCAGCCAGATATCGATATCATCCGTATCCAGACGGTTCTTATTCTGTATCTCATATTCATTTTTAAGCGCATCCAACATCAGAAGCTCATGGTTTCCCATAAAGAGCTCCACATTGTCCATCTTCATTAAATGCTGAATAATCTTAATTCCGTCCGGGCCTCTGTCTATTACGTCTCCCAGACAATATAGCGTATCTTTCTCACTGAATCGAATCAGATCAAGCATTTTAATGAATGACTTGTATTGACCGTGAATGTCACTGATTACATATGTACTCATCTAATGCCCTCTATTCGATTTCCACAATCTCATTTACGTCCACCTGAATAATCGGGCGGATTCCCATGGGCTGATCTACTCTCCAGTTTTTCAAATTGCCATTCTGAATGCACTGTCCGTCACAGCTTTCCCCATACGCAAAAGTACCCCTTCCGACATTTAAGGAACCTCTCGTACGAAGTCCGTATCCCATCGGAAGTGCTTCATCCACTTTCTGTGCCGCAGCATACTGACTGATCATATTCGGACCGGACTTATCATTCACCTTCAGTCCGTTGCCGCCTCTTACGGTTTTATTTCCGAATCCCGCATTCACTTCATCCACGGAAGGAAGGAATACACGGTCATAAGTAACTTCATCCGTAAAGGAGGAAATCGGTGTGATTACTTCGCGAATCATAATACGCTTCTGTTCCGCTTCGGAAAATGCGGTATGCAGGAAATCACGATTCAGCCACTCACGAATCCGGCTGGTTTCCCATGAAATTCCCGTTCTGGTTTTCATGACTTCACGTTCACTCATATCAATATAATCTCTCTCATCATACATCTGATAATCGAGAATATACTCCGACTGAATAATCATCTTATTTCCGCTGTGATGAAGAATTACCCAGGGAATTTCAGAGAATTCAAACATCCTGTATTTCCTGGAGTCTTCTTTTAACTTGGCAAAATTCTTATTCTTAAAATCCTTGCTCATAAGACCATCCAGCGGGCGGAATCTCTTATACTTGCATCCGCCGACGGTTGCACAGTCCTGCATGTCGTAATTGGCATAAATAATATCTGTGGTAAGATTTGCGCCTACCACCTCGTTCATTGGATAATGGCCAAACCAGATTCTCTGGTTACGACGGTCATACAGCATGGATTCATCAAACGTCGGGAACACAACAACATCTTCTTTGGAATCCTGCTTGCTTACCTTTACCCCGTAAAGAGATCTTGCAAGCTGTCCCATATCCTGCTGTCTGTCCTTCGGATCCATGGAAAGACCTTTTGTAATGGCATCAATAATTCTCTGATCCATCGGAATTCCGAATTCTTCAATCGGAATCAGGGGTTCTCCCTGACTTCTCTGATATGCATCCGTCGGGATATCTCCCGTAATCATGCAGTAAAGTGTTGCACAGATTCCGTAAACATCAGTCCAGGGACCCTGACCTTCACCGAGCATCTGTTCAAGCGGTGCATATCCGAATTTACCGAAATAAATCTGTCCTGTCTTATTATTCAGTTTCTTTGTGGCTCCGAAGTCGATCACCTTGATGGTACCGTCGGAGTCCAGCATAATATTTTCCGGAGAAATGTCGCGGTGAATCAGACCGCTCTTATGAATCTCTTCCATGGAGTGAATGACAGGCTCCATCAGGGACAGCGCCTGATCTACCGGAAGCCTTCCGCCGTTGTTGTCAATAAAACGACGAAGCGTTCCGCCCTCTAAGAACTCCATAATCATATATCCGCAGTTATTGGCATAGAACAGCTCCTTGATGGATACAATACCGGGATATTTCGAGAACTGGGCAAGGATTCTTGCTTCCCGTAAGTAGGACTTCAGTTCCTCTTCATACTCTTCCACAGAGGTATCGTCCGTAACATATAACGAACCATCTTCCCCTCTCTGAACCATATCGGACGGGAAAAACTCCTTTACCGCCACACGATATTCGAGCAGTAAATCAAAACCGATATATGTAATACCGAAGTTACCCATTCCGAGAATATTTCCGATTAAAATTTTACCGTTCAGAATGGTACCCGGTTCCAAAGCTTCATTGTAGCTTTTGATTCCTTTTTTCGGTTTGCCGCATACAGGACAGAATTCATCTTCCTTACTCATGTGCATGCAGTTTAAGCACATTTTTTTGATTTCCGAATATTCCATAACGCACTCCTATCAAGTTCAATTTCGGAAAAGCGGATATGTTTCCCCTATTTTCCTAAATAAAGCACATCCATTATACTAAAATTTGTAACTATTTTCCATATTATTTCCGTAAAAAAAAGAGTTTTTGTGCAAAAAATCCATTTTTCCCCCCGGATATTTGTATAAAATAAAGAATCCAAAGGAAACCTGCTAAAAAAGGATTCCCTTAAAACAGAGATTCGGTTCCATGGAATCAAAATTCCAGGAATGGAAAGAATCTCCCGCACAGAAACGATAATGTTCACAATCCGCGCAGGGACCGCATTTTCGCCAGTCCGTACGATATATTTCGAATTTATTTTCCCAGATTTTCTTAAAATCATCCCTGCGAATATTTCCCTGAACCAGTTCCGGACGTCTTTCTATATCCAGACAGGCCGTAATATCACCGTTATACATTACGGATGCCACATACACTCCCGCATTGCATAAAAAATACCATTTGCGGATTTCCCTCTCATATTCCTCGCCGAGATAATGGCTGCAGCCGTATACCACTTCCATCGGCCCTTTA
>CACZRH010000076.1 GCA_902783455.1 uncultured Lachnospiraceae bacterium
AATCAGGCAAAAGTGGAGAAGGAACAGTTTGAAGCAGCCAAAGCACTGGGTGAAAAAATCGAAAGCATTTCCGTTACGATTCCGATTAAGGTCGGAGAAGGCGGAAAGGCCTTCGGCGCCGTAGGCGGAAAGGAAATTGCGAAAGCATTAAACGATCAGCATAAAATCGATATCGACAAAAAGAAGATTGTTCTTCCCGATTCCATCAAGAGCGTGGGTGAATTTGACGTACCGATCAAATTACATCCCAAGGTAAGCTGCCAAATCAAGGTTAAAGTGGAACCGGAGAAATAAAGAAATCGTGTGTTAGGGTAGAGTTATGGAAGAAGATGTATTAAAGAAGGTTATTCCTCACTCCACGGAGAGTGAACAGTCGGTCCTGGGCGCCATGTTAATGGATTCCCAGGCCATTGCTTCTGTTACGGAAGTTTTAACGGGAGAAGATTTTTATAATAAACAGTACGGCGTGATTTTTGATGCCATGGTGGAACTGTCTGCGACCGGCAGACCGGTTGATTTGATCACGCTTCAGAATCTGTTAAAGGAAAAGGATGTGCCGCCGGAAGTCAGCTCTTTAACCTATGTTAAGGAATTTCTGGATGCGGTGCCGACTTCGGCCAATGCAAAATATTATGCGAATATCGTGCGGGAGAAATCCGTTCTTCGCAAATTGATTCAGGCCGGGGATGAAATCAATAGCATGTGTTATGCCGGGAAGGATAAGCTGGATGATATCTTAGAGGATGCGGAGAAAAAAATCTACAGCGTGGTACAGAAACGCGGAAGCACCGATTTTCGTCCGATTGAGGAAGTGGTTTTAAGTTCCCTTTCCTTAATCGAAGAGGCAGGAAAAACGAAGGGAGCGGTAACCGGTATTCCAACCGGCTTCACGGATCTGGATTTCAAAACGTCCGGACTTCATCCTTCGGAACTGATTCTGATTGCGGCAAGACCTGCGATGGGAAAAACGGCATTTGCGCTGAATATCGCATTGCATGCGGCAATCCGGGAAAACAAAAAGGTTGCCATGTTTGACTTCGAAATGTCAAGCGAGTCTTTGGTAAATCGTCTTTTTGCAATGGAATCCAAGGTAGATGCGAAGAAAATCCTGACCGGTGATCTGACTCCGACGGAATGGAACGCATTGTCCGTGGGTGCTACGGAGATTGCCAAATCCAATATTTTCCTGGAGGATAATGCCAATATTTCACCGGCGGAGCTTCGTTCCAGATGCCGGAAATTAAAGCTTGAAAAGGGACTGGATTTAATCATCATCGACTACCTGCAGTTAATGTCAACCGGAAAGGAAAACCGGCAGCAGGATGTATCGGATATTTCCAGGTCCTTAAAGCTTCTTGCCAGGGAACTGAATGTGCCGGTCATCGCGCTTTCGCAGTTAAGCCGTAAGGTGGAGGAACGTACGGACAAGCGGCCGATGCTTTCGGACTTGCGTGAATCCGGTGCGATTGAGCAGGATGCCGATATCGTTATGTTCTTATACAGGGAAGGGTATTATAAGCCCGATGCGGAAAATGCGAATGTTACCGAAGTCATCATTGCCAAACAGCGTAACGGCCCGACCGGAACCGTGAAAGTATTGTGGTTCCCGGAGAACATGCTGTTTAAGAATTTGGACAGAAAAAAAGATTAACCGGGAAATCATTAAATGAGTATATCGAAATAATAAACGGAATATACCGGAAAAATATTAAAGTTTATTTCTTCTTTGTGATTTTATAAGGTTTCTTCTTGTTGCCAAGGAAGAAAAGCACGATGGGGAAAACTGCCAGAAGAAAGCAGCTTAAGCTCATCCCGAAATGGATAGTGACCGCCTTGTCGCCGTGACGTTGTACGAGGTATTCCAAATATCCCGTTACACCGAGGGCGGCAAGCTCGGCGGCTATCAGAATCGGATATGCAATTTTGAATCCTTTGCGTTTTGCGGCACGAACGAGAAAAATGACGGTTACTGCAACGATGGAGACTGCAGCTGCAATCTGCATAATGCTGACAAATCCGTTAAAAGGAAAATAGCCTGCATCATAACGGGCGCTTTCCAAAACTAAATGTGCGGCACTAAAGAGCAGAACAAAAACGCAGGCGGTACAGCCCTTTTTCTTTTGATGAAGCAGATAAAAAACCGTCGTAAAAATACCGATTGCCATCATGCATAGAAATCCGATAAAATAAACGGCCAGACGATATTCCACCGTTCCCTGTCCGTTAATCGCTTTTGAAAAAATGGGAAGGTTAATATAATCCGTATTTGTGATGACCATTCTTCCGAGGCAGCTTTGGTGGTAGCGGCAGGTAAGATATAAAAAGCCTATTCCGAATGCAGTCGCCGGAGAGAGAAGGTCAAAAAGGGCGGGCAGGTCTTTGTTGATTTTCAAAAGTCGCACAATTACGCAGGCCAAAACGATTCCGGGAATGATCCCGAGAATAGCGAAAGTATCGAGTTCCTTGGAGGTAATGGCAGCCCATAGATTTTCAAACCGTGACTGGTGGGAATACCAGTAAATGATTCTGGAGAGCAAAAAGGAAATTAAAAGCCCCAGAGGCAGGAATGAAAAAAGAGCCGCAAGATGTTTCTTTTGACAAAATGCCAACGCAAATAAAAACCATGCCGGAATCGTAAGTCCGATCAGGATGGCACTCCATGAAATTTCCAGATTGTCGATGATTAATGCGGTTTCGTTCATGATTTCCTATATTGTTATTCTTTAGTTGTTCTCATCTTCCGGAAGAGCCGTCGCGAAATACAAAATGTCGCTGACGGTTCTTTCCGTGTCAAAATCTATGTGATTGGAGACGTGGTCACGGATAATGATTTCCGCGGTCTGTCCGCCGTCTAAAACATAAGCATTTTCCACTTTCTTGCTCATCATCATTTCGCGTGCTTCCGCAATCGTACAGGTCGGTGTGCCGTATCCGTTGTTACAGGTGGTTAAAAGATAATGGCAGTTTCCTCTTGTTGACAGAATCGAGCGGGAGTAGCGGGTATTCACCTCACCGATTAAATAACTGTTGCTCGATGCATGCGGTTCGCCGTTTGCAATCAGCACGGGACCGAAGGCCAGCGTAAACAATACGTCGTTATCCCGAATATATTTTTCCGCGGCGTCTTTATCCGCAAGTTCGCCGGCATAAGTGAAGAGAAGTTCTCCGTCGGAGTTGACGTGGCAAAGCTCCAATTTTACCGGATTGAAACGGTAGAGAGTGCGGTTATAAACGGTCATGCCTTCTGCACGGAATTTATAAAAATCACCGTTCATCGCCACAACGGCATTGGACTCCCGGGCTAGCTCGGAGCCGTATTTCTGAATTGGGGATCCGTAGGTATCCATGGATAATTTGCGTCGAAACTGGGAAGGGTCGGCCACGTAGACCTCTGCAAAATTGCAGCCGTGTCCTAAAACGCGTTCCTTCCAGACGATGGCAAGAATCGTATCGTCCGCGTAATATTCAATCGGTTTGCGAAGGAAATCCGCATCCGGGTCAAAGAACGGTTCCTTGTCTCCGACAAGCTGCGGATACTGCGCGATTAATTCTACAATTTCGTTCGGGTCTTCGGTGGTGCCGAATTTATTCGGGTTCGGTACAGGCCCTTTGGTAGCGTCCTCGGCAAGCGTGTAAACCTTCGGAATAAAGGTTAAATCGCCTAAGACTTCACTTTTAATATTGTTCGCATAATTTCCGCCGGAGGTGGAAGAGCCGTTTAAAGCAAGCTGCAGGCTGTCATTCGGCAGTACTTTCCACTCGCCGTTTTGATAGTTTAATTCCAAAGCGATTAAAGATGAGGAATAATAATCCGGAGCATTCTGCAGAACCTTCTTTACGGCTGAAGCATAAATTTCTTCCAGTACGTCGGTTCGATAGTTATTATCTTTATCGTAGACTTCGGATTTTTTACTGTTCTCGACACGATATTCCAGATTTGTATCCACTTCGTTTAAAATATCCGGAATCAGCGCACTTAAATTGAGGGAAGTGAATTTGAAATTCTGCGTGGCACTTGTTCCGTCGAGAACGGGAAGGGTTAAGGCTTCATAGGAATAGCTTTCCTTTAAGGACTGTTCAAGAAGGAGTGCTACATCGTCCGGCTGATTTAAAGGGATGCCGATCTGTGTGGAAGTGGTAAGAAGGGAAGCAGCTTTGGCTTCATCATTACTGCAAACTGCATCCAGAAAAGTCGAAGCAACCGTTTCGGGTTGTTCGGACGGCATAAAAACCAAAGCACCGGAGGTTTTGGAAAGTGCAAAGTAAAATAAAATCGCGAATGCGAATACACCGGACAAAAGTGCCCAGGGCAGTTTGATTTTGCGGTTTTTGGCTAAAAGGATAAATACAAAAGCGAGCAAAACAAAAAGAACAACGATGACTGCAAGAATCAGGAAGGAGATATCGTCCACTTTTTGTGCTGCTAAGAGTGTATTTTGAAAGAAATTTGAAATTGCGGTGAGAAGCTTTTCAAACATGGTTATTTCTTTCCGGCATTATTTTTATTGTTTTCTTTTGCCGGTTTTTTTCCGGAGGGGTTTGCTGTTTTTTCTGATTCGGGAGTTTCAATCAGGTCGCTTAGTTTCTTTCCATATAGAAAGTTGTGAACAAGCTCATCAAATTCCGTCCAGAGCGGAAGCGTCTGGCAGGCGGATTTTCTCGGACAGTCGATTTCGGGATGGGCAAGGCAGGCAACGGAATTTAAATTGCCTTCCATCAGTTCGATGATTTCCCCGACGGAATATTCTTCCGGTTTTCTGCAAAGCTTATAGCCGCCGCCTTTCCCGCTGGCGCCTACAAGGAGTCCGCCGGAAACCATGTCTTTTACGATGATTTCCAGATATTTTTTAGAAATTTCCTGTCTTGCTGCAATATCTTTTAACGGAATATAGTTTCCGGTATCGTGTTCCGCCAGATCAATCATAACACGAATTGCATAACGTCCTTTCGTGGAAATCATAGGTTGCCTCCTTTATAAAATCAATCTTACCTATTATACCTTAGGGTGAATAGGTAAATCAAGAAAAAGATGAAAAAGGTTGAATTTCAGGGGATTTCTGACTGTTGAAAAGAAAGAAAATGAAAAAGAAAACGAAAAAAAATAAAAACCTATTGACACGGTAGGCAAATGGTGATAAGATTCGCTTATCATAAGTTGTGCGGTGAGAAGTACAACAAAAAACTTCCTTGATATTTTTTAAATGCGCTGACCCGTGAAAATGCCATACACGGGTCGCGCCCAAATCGGGAATGAAATTATTCCCGTTCAGAATTTAGGAGCAGAAAATGAAACTTTGGAAAAACACTCAACTTCATACCTGGATGTGTTGTCGAATGCAGGACTCCCGGGCGAATCAAAAGGCCGGTGCGTTTGAGTGTTTTCGAATGCACACTGATATGAAACGATGTTGAAACAGTAGAAAACTGCTGTTAAACGAAGTGGAAAGCCATTTGCCCGGGAGATTAAAAAGTCCCGGGCTTTTTTACTTCATACATAATATACTTCCTCCGTATTATTATGAAGTAAAAAGCGTTGCAGGGGGCTGATCCGACAGAAAAAGAAAACAGTAAGTAAAATAACAAAACCGAAAAATAAACAAAGTAACAAAGAATAAATAACAATAAA
>CACZRH010000077.1 GCA_902783455.1 uncultured Lachnospiraceae bacterium
CCATAGGTGCCTCCTTTCGCATCGTGGACTTACTTGTTAAATTTAGACACGTCCAGTCCCTGTGCTTTCATCCATCCATAAACCATCGGCTTCAAAGTATAGGTCGAATTTATAAATAATCCGCAGCTTTTGCAAAGGTCCGAATAATCTCCGCTGCCCTTTGACAGCAGATATTTTTGCAAATCCGTAATGCTTCGAAATACTTTCTTTTCCGGCAAATCCAGATCCAGCTCCGTGGAACCGGATAAAATATAAGCCAGATACCAGCAGTATGATTTTCTATGCAAGCTTTTATTATTCTGCTGCTTCATTTCCTTTATCTCATTCACAACATTTATTACTCTGCTGTCAGTTTTCTCCTTTGCCGCAATCTGAAGTAACATATCGGTTTCCACCAGCAATTCAACGGAATGTATCGCTGCATTTACCATGATTTCCGAGGGACTCTTTAACCGGTTTAAAAGAGCATTTCCGTACTCCTTAAGTGTCTTCATGGGACCGATCGGACAATAAAAACAATCCGCAATTTCCTCCGATAAGGAGTAAAGAATCTTTGCCATTTTGGCATCTTCGCTGCCCTGATGATGCTCAATGACGTCATCAATAATGGATGCCCATTTCAGCTGATTATCTGTCGCATTTCTTCTGTTTCTTAAATGATCGGTCAGCTTGTTTCGGAAAATATCCTTTTTTCCTTCCTCCCAGTTCGTGCACATGGCTATTACCAATGCGTCAATATCGGTATATTTATTTCCGCAAAAGGAATAGGATACAATGGAACGCGCCGTATCTATCTCGGACGCAGTGTTAAATTCACCAGGCGTCACTAACTCCTCTCCGTCAAGCCACTGCTTTACCTTTTCATAGCCCCATCTGCAGTTCGGATTTAAGGGATCATGGCGATTCTGAATATCGATAAAAGTCAGGCCGCGAATCAGCTGATACAACTCATCTGACATTTTTCCGGGTTTTGCAAGCAGATAGGAAAATGATTCGTTGCTATCCTCAAACGGCAGTTTTCCCATATACAATTCGTAAAGTGTGATTCCGAGGGAATAGTAATCTGATAAATCAAAATAGGCGGGTGAATTCACTGCCTCCGGCGCCGCATACCCCGGAGTAAATGCCTGTCTGGAGACTCTTACGCTTTTTTGATTCTGCGTAACATAAGAAAAACCGAAGTCAATCAAAACCAGCTTCTTTGATGACCTGTTAGAAAATACAATATTGCCGGGTTTAATATCCCTGTGAAAAATATCATGCGTATGAAGTGCATGAAGCGCTTCATTTAACTGTGGAATTATAAAGGAGCGAAGCTCTTCTTCCGTAAAAGTTCTTTCCTTTAAGGCATCCGCCAGACTTCCTCTGTGGAAATACTCGTATACTTCAACATATCTTCCGGATGTTCTTCCGGTTTCATGGATTTTTGCAACGGAAGCAGAACGGATATTATTAAGCCTTTCAACGATTTCCCGATCCCCTTCGATCTCTCTTCGGTAAACCTTTAAGACAAATTTTCTCTTATCAAACGTGCATAAAAACAAATCTGCTTCGCCGTTTTTATCAACCTCTCCGATCTGCTTTTCCACGTTATATTTATCAAGAAGCAGGCTTCCTTTCTCACAAAGAAAGGGCTTATCCAATACAGGTGCGGATGCATCCGTTACCTGAATTGTACTTTCATTCATTTTCGTTGCATTGATACCGGATGAATTTAAAACTGTTTGATATGCCATACGAACGACCTCCTCTGGATACGACTGTGATACCGAAACATTGCGATATCAGAATGTCCTGCGACCTTTTGTCGTCCGAAAAAAGGATCCCGGCTAAGCACCTACAATGCAAAAATGAGTATAAAAATCCAAGCACCGGTGCATCGACTAAAAATCGCATACTCTCCCTATAACCGGATAAAAAGCGTTCCGGTGTTTACCGTAACCATTTGGAAATAATTTTCCGGAAATGATTTTTCTCGTAAACTCTTTGCTTAAAAATCATTCGTTCCGGCATTGAAACGTTTTAACAAAACACTCCGAAAAAATATATTTATTTCTCTCCGATTGTCTTGTTTACGCTTAACAGAACTGTAAATCAGATCCCGTCAACAACGCATTTGTTCGTTGGCGTATTTTTATTATTGCATATCGGATAGTATATGTCAATCTATATTGAATAGAATATTTTATACTATCTTTATTATGAAAATATTGGATTTATTATGATTTTTTCATATATATAACAAAAATTTTGATACGTTTTTCGTATATGTATAGAAACAAAAATCAAACAACCCCGACCAAAGTC
>CACZRH010000078.1 GCA_902783455.1 uncultured Lachnospiraceae bacterium
AGAGGATGGGATTCGAACCCATGCGCCCTTTCGGACAAACGGTTTTCAAGACCGCCTCGTTATGACCACTTCGATACCTCTCCAGTGGATGCACTTTTTCGTCAGCGCAAGGGATATTTTATCAAATCGTTACATTGATGTCAATAAGTATTTGCCGAAAAATAAATGGTTTTTTGTGAAAAAAATGTAAAAAAATTCCCTGTTCGCTAATTCAAATTCAACGAACAGGGAATCTACCTTCTAATCAAACTCAAGTCTTACTCTGAAACCCTGGGATTTTCTGCATTTTTCCCTTCCACAACTACTGTTTCTTCATCAACCACCGCTGTTTCTTCTGCAACAGGCTCTGCATCAACTGCATTTTCTACACTCTCTGCATTCTCTGATGCTTCAACTTCTTCCTTCGCCTCAGTAGTTCCGGCCGCTTCGGTTTCTCCCGCCGTTTCGGTTTCTCCCGTTACTTCTATTATCTCCGCCTCAGTTGTTCCCGACGCTTCAATCTCTCCCTTATCTTCAATGGCTTCCGGCGCCTTTTCCTCTATCTCTACAGCTTCGCCAACTCCGATTTCTCTGGCGAGCTGTTCTTCCTTATTCTCTTTTTTCTTCTCAAATAAAGAACGAATCAGGAAATAAACACCACCCAGGAATGCAGCGGCCGCAAGAAGTAACAGCAGGTACCATACAAACGCAAGTCCGTTTATGCGCTTCGTTTGGTATACCGCTTTCATACGCCGGTCGGAGGTAAAATCTCCCTCAAAGCCCGACATCTTCTCGGATACCAGGGGCTGATCATTAATCAGCTCTTTGTCTACACCGTAAATTTTTGCGGAGTAATGTACCGGAATCTGCCAGTACTCTGTGGAATTTCCCTGATAAACAATTCCTTCCAAATCCACAACATCTTCCACGATGCATTTTTCAAGAGGAACAAGCCATTTATTCTCACACGCATACGACAGCCCGTCACCTTCCTCCCGACCACAGACTGCATTCATCATATGGTTGATTTCATCTGCTTTTCCTTCAAAAATCAGTGTTAATGTTGTTTCCGACAGCTGGGTTTTAATCTTTGCCACAACTTCATCTGTTTTTCCCATCTCCCGGATGGAGTCACAAATCACACCGATATCCTCGGTTTTCGCATTGTCAAAATGAAGCGATATTTCTTTCCTTAGTTCATTAATTCCCTTTGCATCTATGGAATAATCAATGGATGAGAAATGATAATACTGCTCCAGCTGCGCCTTTACCGTGGTTTCGTACTGCTCCCCGAGCGAATAAACCATATAGCTCGAAGACGCATCCATCGGCGACGAATTCACTTTGCGATAAGCTCCGCCTTCCATATCAATAATCTCTCCAAGCGTATTATTCTGATCCAGAACGTATCGGATATTTACTGTTCTGCTCGGACTACAAATGTAGTTGGACCAGTCAATATTCTCGGTAAATCCGCATTTTTTACCGAAAAGCCCGTTCAGGGATGTTTCCTCTTCCCCTTCAAAATGAGCATATCCGCCGCCCGTAAAATGTTCCATCGCATCCTGCATTTCCTCAGGAGTAAAGGATGTTATGGTCACCGTATAAATCTGAACCTCATCATATCCTGTGGTTTCCCAGTCCGCAAAACAGCCTTCCGGGGCAACTCCGGATAAAAATTCCCGAATTGCATCTTCGTTCTTTTCAAGTTCATCACGTTTGATATTTAATTTAATCACACGACTGAATTTATTTCCGCCTGCGGGAGCGGTATATAAATCTATGCTGTCGATCTGACAGTAAACATCTTCTTTTACGGAGAGCCGTCCGGAACCTCCGTCATATTCTTTTCCGTTCAAAATAAGTTTTGTGGAAAATCCACCGAAAACAGATGCCCGATAGCGCTCGTTTAATACCTTCTTTTCGATCAAAACATCCGGCAGCCATTTTAGCATTTCCCTGGTGGAGATACTTTCCGAATACTCAATTTCCTGCGCAAACGGCGACTTTGTGGAATATCCCGTAATCTCTACATCGCCTTTACAGAATGATTTCAGCTTATTTTCATAATCCTCATAAGAAGAAAACGGAAGCGTAAACGTTGCTTTTACATTCTTTTTATCTTCCTCATAAGCATATGTCATGCAGTCAGGGCAGCCATCAGCAATAATGGAATCGATTTCCGAAAGTGAAAGTTTGCCATAGGTTTTAATTTCAGTCTTCGGGATGGTTAACTCCATTACTCTCGTGCCGCTCTCATCCGGATTTACCGTCACAACGGAATTAACTTCGCATCCGCATGCGCTTAAAAACAATACCATGATTAATAATAATGCCGACAGCAGATATTTTTTCATTTGTCACATCCTCATATCAGAAAAGAAATTATCGAAAAAAAATTAGTATGTCTTACCGCTCAGCGCAGATTCGAAATCCCGTCAGCCTACGCTTCAAATAAAGCTTATTTCCCGTGGTGCAAAACGGCAGCGTTACCGTCTTTGCCTCCCCATTATTATTTTTTTCCTGCGTAAATTCATAGGTTACCGTGTAGGTCAGAAGATATTCTTTGTCTCCGGTTTTTTCGATTCCCTCGAATAAAAACTCCGGATTGTGCCCCTCGTACGGAATGGAAAGCACAGATGCATCCGTAATACCCGCTTCCTTATCATACATTTTTTTCAGTTTGTCACGATTCGCTTCCTGGCAAACCTTTTCATATTTATTCAAAAATCGCTCCGCGGCGCTGCTTCGATTCGCAATCCCGCTGATGCCGAATCCGATCAGCAAAAGAACGCATACTGCCAGGCAGATAATGCCCAGTATTCTGCACTTTTTGGAATCCAGTTGAAATTCTTTTTTTGATTTCATAATATTCCCCGTTTCCGTTTATAATATGGTTTCATATTTGTAATTACAAAACTGTATAAAAATAAGCAAAACTTCTGAAAAACAAAATTCCAATTTTGATTTGATTCGCACAATAGTTATTTTTTTACTAAGTTCTCCGCAATCAGCAAATCCTCCGGCGTGGTGATTTTGATGTTTTCATACGATCCCTCAACCAGCTTCACGGGAACATTTGCAAAATGTTCCACTACCATTGCGTCATCGGTTACAAAAATCCCCTCTGCCAGTACTTCCGCTTCCTTTACAATCAACTGCCGGTAGGCTTCAAAAACCACCGGAAATGCAAATGACTGAGGAGTCTGGATATTCCAGACCCGGCTGCGCGCAGGCGTATCTGCGACATATCCGTTTTCGTCTGCGATTTTTACGGTATCCTTAGACGGCATTCCCGTTACACATGCCTGTTCCGTAACAAGTGCCTCTAAGTTTCTCTGGATGATTTCATCGCTGATGAAGGGTCTTGCTCCGTCATGAATCAGGACATAATCCGGTTTCTCCATCATGGAAATGCCTTCAATCTGCATTGCCTGGGCTTCCGGACTTTCGACCGCAATATGAACCAGCCCGTTCAGTCCGTTCCAGACAGAATGATATCGTTCCTTTCCACCGGCAATCACATTCGAAATTTTCCTATATCCGAACTTTCTTACAATCTCTCTCTGACAGTAACCGATACTGTCTTCTCCCGTAACCAGAATAATCTCGTCAATGTAATCCGATTTTTCAAAGACATCAAGGCTGTAGCATATAACCGGTCTGCCGCAAAGAGGCAGAAACTGCTTTGCCACATCGGAATGCATGCGTTTCCCCTGTCCTGCTGCCAGAACAATGGCTACAACGCGTCCGTTTACTGTTTTTTTCTCTTCATTCATAGTCGCCTGCTGCCTGTTTTACAACCCTATTTTATGCTCTCTTTTTTTGCTTTCTTATTTCTTTACACTTCTGTCTTCTTTACAATTCAAAAATCCACTCATCTCTCACCGAGTCTTAAATTCGGTACGGCATTTAAATCGTATCCGCTTCGGACACCTCTGATAAATTCATAGTATCCGGCACATCCGATCATTGCGGCATTGTCCGTACAGAGAATCGGAGGCGGTAAGAAAAATCCCACGCCCTCCGCTTTGCATGCATCTTCAAATGCAGCGCGCAGATGCTTATTACTTGCCACACCACCTGCGATAGCAAATTTTTTCGCACCGTACTTTTTTACCGCATCCATTGAATTTCCTACTAAAACATCCACAACAGCCTGCTGGAAGGATGCAGCCACATCCGCACGGTTGATTTCCTCGCCCTTCATTTCACAGCTGTTTAAGTAATTTAAAACCGCGCTCTTTAATCCGCTGAAAGAAAAATCGTAGCCGCTTTCTCCCACCTTTGCCCGTGGGAAATGAATCGCCTCCGGATTACCTTCGTTCGACACCTTATCGATTTTCGGACCTCCCGGATACCCGAGTCCGATTGCTCTGGCAACCTTGTCAAATGCCTCTCCGGCCGCATCATCAAACGTACGTCCAAGGATTTCATACTCTCCGTAATCCTTTACGTTTACAAGATGCGTATGACCACCGGAAACCACAAGACACATAAAGGGCGGTTCAAGTTCCGGCGCCGCCAAAAAGTTTGCACAGATATGCCCCTCAATATGATGAACTCCGACCAACGGAATTCCCGTTCCGAATGCAATCGCCTTTGCTTCCGCAACGCCTACCAAAAGCGCTCCCACAAGTCCGGGACCGTAGGTTACCGCAATTGCATCGAGATCCTTCAATCCGACATTTGCGCTTCTAAGCGACTCTTCAATTACCTGATTGATTTTATCAATATGCTTTCTTGACGCAATCTCCGGCACAACGCCGCCATAGAGCGTGTGCAGATCAATCTGCGAATAAATGGTATTCGAAAGAATCTCCCTGCCGTTTTTAATCACCGCAGCCGCGGTCTCGTCGCAGGAGGTTTCGATTCCCAGAATCAATATATCACTCATCCTGAAACCTCAATTCCACACTTCTGCCGTCCTTTGCGACAATCGTGTTGGCAAAAATTTTTCTCACCTCATCCTGATACTGCTCAGGATAATTTAGCGAAGGGCTGTAATGTGTCAGCCACATTTCCGGAACGTCTGCTTCCTTTGCAATTCGCGCCGCTTCATAAAAATTCATATGCTTATGTTCTTTCGCCTTTTCCTCGCTTCCAGGCTCCCCATACATTCCCTCGCATATAAACAAATCCGAACCTGCAGCATTGCGGATAATACTCTCGCAAGGCCTGGTGTCCGTCGTATAGGTCACCTTCAGACCCTTTCTCGCCTCTCCGAGTACCATATCCGGTGTGTATGTAACGCCGTCCTCCGTGATGGTTTCCCCCTTCTGCAGGCGACTCCACATCTTAAGCGGGATATTCAGTTCCTTCGCACGTTCGGCATTGAACCTGCCCGCACGATCAAGACTTAACGAATAACCGTAGCAGGTTACGTTATGATTAACGCGAAACGACCGAATCCGAAGCCCGTCCAGTTCCGGCAATTCAAAAATCTCATCCGGCTCGGAAATCTCGATGAATTTCAGTTCAAACGGCAGTTCCGGTGCAATTACGCGAAGCGAATTCACGGTGCGGGTAAGACCTTTCGGCCCAATCAGGGTAACCGGGTCAGTACGATCCGCATTGCCCATATTAAGAAGCATTCCGGGCAGTCCGCTGATATGATCCGCGTGAAAATGTGTAAAGCAGATTACATCAATCGGATTGGGACTGAGCCCCTTCTTTCGCATTGCAATCTGCGTTCCTTCTCCGCAGTCAATTAATACACTATGTCCATTGTATCGAACCAGCAGCGATGTAAGCCACCGATACTGCAGTGGCATCATTCCGCCGGTTCCAAGCAAACACACGTCAAGCATCTGTAATTCCTCTTTATCATCACCCGGTACATTTTTTGAATCTTATTGCGCACTTTATCTTTCCATATCCGGCACTTTTATTTTCAAAGTAACAGGTAATTATGATTATTTTTTCCGGTAAATTACGGCATCTTCCTTTGGATTCGAATAAAATCCCGGTCGTATACCTTCCGATGTAAAGCCGGCATGTTCATACAGTGAAATGGCCGGTTCGTTCGAGACGCGAACCTCCAGCGTCACATTTATGCTGCCGCGATTGTTAAGCTCCGTTATTACTTCATCAAGAAGTTTTCTTCCGTATCCTTTGCCGCGTTCTTTTTCACTGACGGTAATTTTTACCAAATCAGCCGATTCACCGGTTAGAATAGCTATCGCATATCCAACTACACCTGTAGTATCTTCCATAACGACAGACAACGCGAAAGGATTCGAAAGTTCTTCCTCAAATCCCTTTTTACTCCATGGATCCGGATAGGATGCTTCCTCCAGTTCCGAAACGTATTCCAAATCTTTCTCCGTCATCGGACGCACAATTGCTTTTTCTTTTCGTTCACGCTCTGCCTGCGATACACGGTAATACTTCGGCGAATGCTCTGCAGCGCTTTCTGTTTTTCCTGCCGCAAAAAGCTCCATTCCAAGCATTCCGACACTGCCTGCATGCTGCCTTGAAAGATGTGCCGGAGCAAACATATACGGAACACGAAGCAAACTGTCAATCTGCTTTGCGTAAACCGGAACACCGTCCCCTAAGAAAATCACTTCCTCGCCACGTTCATTAATCAACGAGCAAAGTTCCTCAATGCTCATGGCAGACGTTTCTTTAATCCGGATAAACTCATAATAGTTTTCCTTACTATCACAGGTATCACATTCTCCACCGGTTGATATAAAACCGTACAATCCGGTATAAACCTGATTCCTTCTTGCATCCATAATCGGACAGATTAATCCGCCGTGACCATATAAATTAAATGCAAGTGCATCCGTCGTAGGTACCGGAACAATCGGTTTCTCGAGTGCAAGTCCGAGTCCCTTGGCAGTCGCCGCACCGATTCGAAGTCCGGTAAAAGAACCCGGCCCCGCCGCCACCGCAATTGCATCAATGTCGGCAAAATCCGATTCCGTCATTCTGCGGATTTCTTCCAGCATGGGAAGAATCGTCTGTGAATGCGTCTTTTTATAATCAATCGTATATTCCGCTTTTAAAATATTGTCTTCCAGAATTGCCACGGAAGCGACATTTCCGGAAGAATCCAGTGCCAGTATTTTCATGCTTTTTGCTTCTCTGTTTCTTTTTATTTTTTACAGGACCTCTGTTGCTTTTCTCTAAATGATTTTGCAGGACCTCTGCTGCTTACATTCCCTAACCGGAAATCGTAATCTCTCTGTAATCAAATCCTTTGCTTAAATCCTTTCTGATTTCGATCCATACGGTTTCCTTCGGCATAATCTCTTCCACCAGATTCGCCCATTCCACAAAGCAGACGCCTTCTCCGTAGAAATAGTCCTCATATCCGATTTCGTCCATCTCTTCCACATCTCCGATTCGATAAACGTCAAAATGATAGAAAGGCATTCTGCCCTCCTCGTAAACCTGCACAATCGTAAACGTCGGCGAATTCACGGGACCTGTTATTCCGAGTCCCCTTGCAACGCCCTGGATCAGCACGGTTTTTCCGACTCCCAAATCACCGAGCAGGGCATAAACCTCTCCGGGCTTTGCATTTTTTCCGATTTCCATGCCGAGATGAAAGGTCTCTTCCGGACGATTGCTGCTTATTATTTTTTTCAACGAATCACGACTATCCACAATACTTTTGTCCTGCTTTTTATTCTTCTAAAATAATAATCATTTTAAACTACATTTGTAGTACAGTTTCATATTTCCTAAGCAACCGTTTTTTTAAAACCGAATTTTTACTTTCGAAGGATCCATGTTGGCGCTGATAATCCGAAGTACATCCTCCGTCTTTTCCTTCATACATTCCTTCGGAAAAATGAACGCATTGTTCTTTCCCGTAAACACAAAGTAATTTCCCCTCGTTCCGGTTGCTTTAATACAGTTTTCCCATGGAACCAACTGTTCTTCAGCCCCTACGGTTACTTTGATTCCCTCCGGTGACAGATGATAGTGCATTCCGTTTTTAAAAGCCGGAACCAGCTTTGACTGAATCAGGGAAAGGCGAAGCATATCAATCGGCGGATACAGAATCAGAATCGCCGCAATCAGCGGATAATACCACTGATGCGTCGTAATGAATCCGTAAATCATCAGACAGCCGATTGCTGTCATAATGATGGTTACCGGTTGTTTGTAGACTACCTGCATTTTGAAATCAAAGAGATTTCCGGGTTTAATTGTAACGTCAAATTCTGTTTCCATTTATTCTCCGTAGGCCGACACCCAATTATTTTTCTTCGGTCTTTCTCACGATTATTATTTTTCTTCCGCCTTTCGCATTCGAAGCGGACAGGTTTCGTAAGAAACCCGAAGACCGTCCTGCGGCTTAATTAACTCATATTTGGACATCACACGAAGAGCAACCGTCTTGGCATTGTCCTTATCCGCATCCAGCAAAATCACGATATACTGCTTATCGGAAAACCGGTTTCCGACATCCACCATACGAAGACTGACCGTTGCGGCACTTTCTAACGCATCCATTGATGCAATAATCCGGTCCCTGTTTTCGCCGAGTTCACACTGCAGCGTAAACAGCAAAAGCTGTACCGGACGTTTATTTCTCGCGGCATATCTGGAGATAAAATTGAAGATATACCGGAATTCATCATACATTACATTATAAACACCCTCGGAATAATCCTGACGGCCTTCGATTAAGAAGCAGATATTCGCAAGCGAGGAAGGAAGCTGCTCATCTCCATCCTCTTCATCGCTGTAAAAACGGAAGGAATTTTTGCCGTTTTTCTTTACCAGATAAAGCGCCTTATCCGCGTTGTTATAAAGGTTATAAAAATCCTTGCCGTCCTGCGGATAAATTGCTATTCCAAGTGATACGGAGCAGGCTTTGGAATAACCCATTTCCACCAGGCGGTTCGTCAATGCTGTAAGAATACTCTTGGCACGGTCTGCACCGATTTTACGATCGTTCACTCCGACTAAGTAAAGGATGAATTCGTCACCGCCGAGACGACAGACAATATCGTCCGTTCTGGCATGCTGTCTTAAAATATCCGCAAAAATCCGGATTACATGATCTCCTTCCGAATGTCCCTTTTCGTCGTTGATGATTTTGAAATTATCAAGGTCAATCATGAAAAGCATTCCGACCGTATTGGTCTCAATGGATTTTTTAATCAGTTCTTCCGTATATTTGCGGTTATAAAGCCCGGTCAGAGGATCCTTTTCCGCCATGTCCTTATAATCATTGGCCTTATTATACATACTGATAACACGCTCGATACGGCTTTTCATGACCTTTGCAACAAAGGGCTTCCGGATATAATCCTCTGCACCGAGACGCAGACATTCTGCTTCCGTTTCAGCCGATTCGTCGGATGTCAGAAAAATAACGGGAATATTACTCCACATTGAATTCGCTTTGATTTTGGCAAGCGTTTCCTTTCCGTCCATAACCGGCATGTTGATATCTAAAAGAATCAGATCCGGAATTCTTTTTTCCAGAAACTGAAGTGCCTGTTCCCCGGAGATAACCGGCGTTACCTCATAGGACTCGCTCAGTTCCTGACGTGCCATGATTAAATTTGTTTTGCTGTCGTCCACAATCAGTATGTGTTTCATACAGTACCCCCTGATAGTATTGGTGGTTCATTAACTTTCCGATTCTGCTACCGAAAGAAGCACCATAATATCCTCTTTTGCTTCCTCGTACATAAAATTGTCCATGTGACCTTTTGCCTCGGCGAGTCTCTTTTCCACAGTTTCATCCAGCCTGCAGGACATAAGACTTTCAATTTCCTGGTTTGCACGGTCGATTTCAAAATACTCGATATTCTTTGCAATGAATTCGAGCGTTCTTTTATATTCCCGCATGGAAATGGCACTTCCTGCTGCTTTTTTCTGTGGCTCTTCCTTTTCTTCCGAAACAAAGAATGCATCAATTTGCGAAAGCATTCCGGTATATTCCTTATAAAGATTTTCAAAATCATCCCGGATTGCTTTTTTGTTTCCGGATTTTCCGTTCATCTCATGTTCGCGGAAATGATCGGATAAGTGCATCGCTCCGATACTCAAAAAAGCACTCTTTAAAGCATGCACTTCGATTGTATAATTCTTGAAATCCTTCTGTTCCAAAAGGGTTCGGATATAATCCGGCTTCACCTTGCCTTCTTCCTGAATCACGCGAAGAATTTCAATATAGGAATCCCTGTTTCCGGAGAAAATATCAAATGCATAACGGTAATCGATTCCGGACATCGGGAAGGAAAAATCCTTTTCGTCAAATCCGGTCGCTTTCTCCGGTTCATTTCCTTCCGAATAACCGCCCAAAAATGCTTTGTTCGAGCCGACCGAAGCAGTGCTTTCAATCGGAATCTGCAATTTTTTCGGAATGCACTCACGAAGAATTCTTGCCAGGGAATGCGTATCAATCGGCTTGCTTAATAAATCATTCATGCCGGCTTCGATAAACATGCTCTTATCCTCTCCCGCAACATTGGCGGTTAAAGCGATAATCGGAACGTTTCTCGCATAATCGGAATTCATGGAACGGATTTTCTGCACCGTCTCCACTCCATCCATATCCGGCATCATATGATCGATAAACAGAATATCATAGTGCTCGCCGTCCTGAATTCTTTTTACCGCATCAAAGCCCGACTCGGACAATTCGATTTTTGCCCCGTAAGATCCGATAATGCCCTTTGCGACTTTCAGATTTACGAGATTGTCATCTACAATCAGAATGCTTGCATCCGGACAGGTAAATTCATTGATGCTCTTATTCTCCGAATCCGCAACCTGCTCAACGGGTGCGGTATTTTGAAAGACGCTGAAATCAAACGGCGTTTCATCTACCACCTTCTGATCAATCGTAACAAAGAACGTACTGCCTTTTCCGTATTCGCTTTCCAGCCGGACATCGCCGTGCATCATCATGGCGAAATTCTTTGCAATTGCAAGGCCCAGACCGGTACCCTGGATTTTTCTGTTTTTGCGGCTGTCCACCTGCGTAAACTCGTTAAAAAGTTTTGCCTGATCTTCCTTGCGGATACCGATTCCGGTATCGCTGACATCAAAATGTAAAACCACGACCTCTTCTTTTCCCGGAGTTGCAGATACCGAAAGCTTTATTTCGCCTTCTTTTGTAAACTTTACGGCATTTCCGAGAAGGTTAATTAAAATCTGCTTAATACGAAGCGAATCGCCGAAAAATGAAGTCGGTACGTTTTCTCCGCCCTCAATGACAAATTTCACGTCTTTTCCGTAAAGTCTTGCATGAATGATTCTCGAGATATCCAATAGCAGATCTTCGAGACGATAAACGTCATTCACCAGTTCCATGCGCCCGGCATCCATTTTGGAATAATCCAGAATATCATTGATTAATTCCACCATAATCGTGGATGAGGAATGGATGGTATCCACGTATTCCTTTGCATCGGGCGGCAGATCCGTCTGCGCTAAAAGTTCGCTCATTCCGGTGATTGCATTCATCGGAGTACGGATTTCATGAGACATGTTTGCAAGGAAATCCGACTTGGCCTTTGTTGCCGCCTGTGCCTCATCATGCTTGATTTCCAGCACCCGCAGAAGGTTCGTCATATTTGCGTTTCTTTGCTGCAGTGTCTCTCGCTGAGCCCGGATTCTGCGAAGCATAAACAGAATTCCGGTTACGGCAACCGCAATGACCATCAGCTGCAGGATAAAATCACCCGCGCTGTCCACTGTGGCCAAACCGTTCATAATATACTGCGGATGAAAAATCGCCGTAATCAGGTACATGATTCCGACATAAACCGTGCCGATAATGATCACCATGTTATCCAGATAAACAGCCATGATAATCATGACGGCAATGATTGCATCCGCAATCTGCCCCACGCACCGGTAGGAATAGCCGTACAGGGTAATCAGACCGAGCCACAAAAGAATTGTCATGATTCCGTGTGCACGCACCGAAATTTTACGGTAGAACGTCGGAATCGTCATGACAATCGGAATCCCGATTGCATAATACATTAGCTCCGTTGGGTTTTGCGCATAAACACTTTCAAAAACAAAAAGAAACGCAAACAACCAGGATAATCCGTAGATTGCCCTGGTAACCCGACGGTCCGTAATACCGTCCGTATATCGTTTGGCGTGAACCGGTCGCCTTCTCATACATCCTTTCCTTCACATTATTACTCAAATATATACTACCATAAAACAATGTGATTTGATATAATAAAAACACTATGAGACATATTTTTATCATTAACCCCGTATCGGGTCGTAAAAATATCACAGAGCGTGTCCGTAAGGAAATCGAAGGGGTTTGTGCCAGACGCGGAATCAATCCCCTGATTTTTATTTCCGAATACAACGGATACGAACGTTTCATTTCCGAAAAAATGTGCTCGCTTTTCACGGACGAGGACATTCGCTTTTATTGTGTCGGAGGCTCCGGTACGTTAGTACAGACATTTTCCGGAATGGATGACGGAAAGAACCGTCAGATTGCCTGCTATCCGGCAGGTATCACAAATGATTTCCTGAAATGCTATGAAGGCGGCACAAGAGGATTTAATAATATCGAAGCGCTTTTAGACGGAAGAAAAGACGAGCTGGATTATATCAAAGTGATGGGGCATTGCAAGGTGCTGGATTTTATCAATATCGGCTCAGGAAATGCCATGTTTGATTCGGACTCCCTTCCGGATCTTGCGTTGCACTCATCTCACACAATTACCTACGGTTTTGCTTTTGCGTACGATTTGTTAAAAACCAAGGGCGTGGATTATGAAATCACCGTCGACGGAAAGGATTATTCCGGACGGTATGCCATGATTCTTGTATTAAACGGCAGAGTCATCGGCGGCAGATTAGAGCCCTATAAAGCCGCTAAACCGGACGACGGGATCATGCATGTTCTGCTCTTTCATGAAGCAAGCAGATTCAATCATTTTTCCACCTTTATGCGATTATATACCGGAAAAGAAGCCGGAGAGAAAGACCATTTCATGGAAATAAAAGGTCGAAGGCTTATTCTGACAAGAAAAGATCATAAAAGAATCGTGTTAAACTGTGACGGTGATGGCTTTGCGCCTTCCGAAACCACCCTGGACATCCGCCTGATTCCGGCAGGTGTCAACTTCATTGTGCCACAATACAGCGCACTGATCGAATAACGAAACCAATTCACTTATTTATGTCTTAATGCATCAATCGGTGTCATCCTTGCCGCTTTTGCAGCCGGATAAAGTCCGAAGAATATTCCGATTCCCATTGAAAAGACTGCAACACCCAAAATCAGCAGGACGTTAAAGTCCGGCTTTAAGGTAATGCTGTTTTTTACCAGATGGGCAATCAGGCAGGCCAGCGAAGAGAACGCATAGCCGATGATGATTCCGATGATTCCGCCGGTTAATGAAATCAGACCGGACTCAATCAGAAACTGCCAGAGAATCGACGAGGTTCTGGCACCGAGTGATTTGCGGATACCGATTTCCCTGGTACGCTCCGTAACGGATACCAGCATGATGTTCATAACACCGACACCGCCGACAAACAGGGAAATTGCCGCAACCAGCATAACGAATGCCGTAATGCCGCCTAAGATTTTGGTAAGGCTCGATACCAAAGATGTAAATTCCATAACGGAAATTGCATCTTCCCCTCTTTTGTCCATAACCGCCTCGATATAGCGTCTTCCCTTTCTGCTTGCTTCCGCGACATGGGCAGGCTCATCCACAAAAACGGTTGCCTGATAATACTGATCCGCATCCAGACCGAAAACGCTGTAGATATAGGTGGCCGGCACATCAAAATTCAGTTTTGAATCCTCAAACACGCCGACAACAATGGCACTTTCCTCACCATCGGAGCTGACGTTCTTATCATTATAATTATTACTGTTATCTTCCGATTTACTTGATTTACGCACACCGATTACCTTTAAATTCAGCTCTCTGCCATACGCATCCACGGAAACAATTTTGCCGGTCGCATCTTCAAATCCGAATAATTTCTTCGCGGCATAGGTATCAATCACGCAGACTCCGCTTGACTCTTCATAATCATGTTCATCATACAGCCGCCCGTAGAGAAGCTCGGCAGTATTGCTTTCCTGTATAATCGGTCTTCCACCGGAAAGAATTACTTCCACTTCTTTTTTCTTCAAATCAAGCGTGGTTCCGTTTGCTCCCATGCTTTCCGAATAACCGGTAATTTCCGGATATTTCTTTACCAGCGCATCAAGCACATATTTCGGAATCCGTTCACTTCCATTACTGTATACGGTAAAATTTGAACCGACAATTCCGTTTAACGAACCGGAAACCCAGTTGGAAAATCCCGTACCGATTGAAAGAATTCCGACAACGGAGGCAATTCCGATAATAATTCCGAGCATGGTAAGAAATGCTCTTACCTTGTTCATACGGATATTAAAATATGCCATTTTCCAGTATTCCAAAAATCTTCCCATACTGCCTGAAGTCTCCTGCAAACGTGGTTCTTTTGCTTTTCTACTCTTGTCTTAGTGCCTCTATCGGGCTTAACTTTGCCGCTTTTCTGGCCGGATACATACCGAAGAACATACCGATAATCGCCGAAAAAAGTACAACACCGATTACGATAAGAGGGCTGATGCTTGCCACGATATTCATTTTTACGACCTTACTCGCGATAAAGCACAACAGTTCCGCGCCGAGATACCCGATAATAATTCCCATCGTTCCGCCGATTACCGTAAGAACGGCTGCTTCTGCAAGGAACTGTATCATAATAGAGGATATTTTTGCACCAAGTGCTTTACGGATTCCGATTTCCTGTGTACGTTCCGTAACGGATACCAGCATGATATTCATAACGCCGACACCTCCGACCACAAGAGAAATGGCCGCAACAAACGAGATAAAAATCGTAACACCGTTAATAATCGTATTAAACTGATCCATCATGGAATCAAAACTTGTATACGTATACTTTTTCTGCCCGCGAAGATTTTTCTTTCCTTCCAAAAGTTTTATACAGCTTCGGATGGTTGTTTTTGCATTATTCGGAGAATCCGGAATAAGCAAAACGCTAAAGAATTCATCATCTGCCGCAGATATTCCGTATGCATTTGCATACGCCGTATACGGAATCCTGATTTCAATGGATCCCGTATCACCGAGTGCGGACATCAAAGCATTGCTTTGTTCCTCCCGGACACCGACAATCCGGTAATCCTCTTCCTTTCCGTTATAAAATTTCAGAGTGACATACTGACCGATTACGGATGTATGACCGAAAATCTCCTTTGCGCCGAATTCATTGATTACGCAGACCTTTTTTGCTTCATCATATTCATCCCGGTTAAAGAACCTTCCGCTTAAGAATCCCTGCTTTTCTACTTTTTCATAATCCGGAGTGCATGCATATGTAAAGCCCATCAGACCTCCGCCCCGGTTCATGATTTCCAGATTATCACTGATTTCCATGTCAATTACGGAAATATGGTCCACTTTTTCCCGAAGCATATCGACATCTTCCCGGTTCATCATTGCTTCCGGATATAATTCCATAGCCGTTCCGGCCTTAATATAGGTCTGGGCCGAAAACATCGAACTCATCTCACCGGTAATGGTTCCCTTTACACCGTTTCCGAGCGCAACCACCATAATAACCGAGGAGATTCCGACCACGATACCGAACATGGTAAGAAGGGATCGCATTTTGTTATCCAGAATGCTCTTTAATGAAATTTTCAGATATTCCCAAAACTGTCCCATTTTTCCTGCCTTACTTATTTTTTACCAAGTTCTTCCGTAATCAGGCTCTGTGATTCCGGTGAAGGAGTCGCCATCTTGCCGTCTTCCACAACACCCGTATAATCCGATACAACCAGATCGTTTGTGTCAATACCCTCCGTGATTTCAATCACGAGATCGGAGCTTACTCCGGTCTTAACGTATTTCTTTCCAACCATCATGGTAGCAGGCGTAAAGGTAAATACAAACTCGCCTTTATCATCCACGTTAACCGCCTCTACCGGTACCGTAAGAACATCCTCAACCGAAGCGGTAAGAATGCTGCATTTTGCATCAAGACCCAGATAGATATTCTCATCCGGATTGTCAATGGATACGGTAACCAGAACCTGAGCACCGGCATTTCCGTTCTGCACTGCGGAATGGTTAATGGTAGCTACATGTCCCTTATATTCATTCTTCAAACTCTTAATTGTAACATCCTGTCCGACTTTCAGTTTCTCCAAATCGCTCTTTCCGACACCGAGACTTACATGTACCTGTTCAAGGCTTGAGAAAGTCGCAATCGGAGTGCCCTGTGTGGCGGTATCGCCAACGGTATAATTGATTGCCGTAACAACTCCGTCAAAAGGTGCAATCAGACCTTTTTCAAATTTTTCAAGTTCCTTTAATCCGGATGTGGTCTGAATAGAACTGAGTTCTTCCTTTAAGCTGTTGTTATCACGATCGTAATTATTTCCAAGCTGATTCTTTAATGTATCATAGGTAGATTTCGCAGCCTCAAGTTTTGTCTTGCTGGCTTCCAGTTCGGCCTTATATTTGGAGAGTTCAGTGCCGGCCTTGGTATAATCCGTATTGGTATCCTGTGACTGTTTGGAAATATTGGCAATTACTTTTTTGGACTGTTCCGCGGAATCTGCCAACTCCTTATATTCACCCGTCTTCATGAATTCAGCAAGTGCCATCGCACGTCCTTCATTGTCAAGAGCAACATACTCGGGAGACATTTCAAATGCATCCAAAAGGGCCTGCATCATGGCTTCGCATTTGGCAATATTTGCCTGCTCGTATGCGGTCTGTGTCTGAATCGCAGACTGCGTATTGGTTATATTTCCGTTATATTCGTAATTATCAACCGTCTTCTGATAGGAATCGACAAGTGCCTGTTTTTCATTCACTTCTGCCTGATACTTATTAATATCAGCCTGCGCTTCCGCCATTTTATTACGGACGGTTCCTTCTCCGGCCAGGACGCTGTTATAACTGTTCTCCGACATAATTCCGTTGATTTCCAGCTGACGATGCGCATTATCATAAGATTCTTTATCAAACTTAAGAATCACATCTCCTTTTTTCACGTAGGAGCCTACCGGAACCGCCTCAGTTACTTCAAGATTTGCAGGTGATGAATAATGAATGGTCTGCTCACTTTCGATGTTTCCGCTTAATGTTACTTCCGAAATGACATCACTGTTTTCAGGCTTTACCAAAGTAACCTTTCCGCCGGCCATTTTCTTCATCGATGTCACTACCGCGATTGCTATACCGCCGATTGCCAGTGCAATCACAACCAGAACAATAATAACAACGGTCAGAATGATTTTTTTCCTTTTTTTCTTTTTCTTTTGCTCTAAAACCTGCTGTCCGCTCATTTCCGTGCCCTCACCCGAAAGCGAGATGCTTTTGTCTTTTCTTCCCATTGTTATGATTCCTCCTTAATACGCAAATCGACACCCAAATCTGTCGTTTCCGGTTCCCCGGTTACACCATCGTCATTCTGATGATTGATTCCTTCACTACCAAATAGAGCCTCTTCCCTGCCATCCGAAGTACTGTTTATTTCTTCTCCCGGTACAGGCACATTCTCTTCCGAAACATTCTCTTCCGTTTCCTTCTTTCGAACGCTCTTAACCTTCGTCGTAACGTTTTCCTGTGCCTTGGCAAGTTCCTGGCGAATCATTGATTCATTCTCGCCGTTATTTATTTCATCTTTATAGATATGACCGTCCATGATATGCACAATCCGGCTGGCCTTTGCCGCAATTCCCGGGTCATGTGTAATAATAATAACGGTTCTTCCTTCCTCATGAAGCTGTTTTAATATTTCCAGAATCTCCACACTGGAATGGGAATCCAGGTTTCCGGTCGGTTCATCCGCTAAGATAATCGGCGGAGCCTGTGCAATAGCACGCGCAATTGCAACACGCTGTTGCTGACCACCGGACATTTCGGAAGGTTTATGCGTCATACGACGTTCCAGACCGACTTTTCGAAGCGCTTCCGTTGCAAGCTCATAACGCTCCTTCTTCGGAAGTCCTCTGTAAATCAGCGGAAGTTCCACATTTTCCAGTGCCGTAAGCGATGAAATCAAATTAAAGCCCTGAAAAATAAATCCGATTTCCTTATTTCGGATGTCGGAAAGCTCATCATCAATCATCTCCGCTACATCCTTGCCATGCAGCCGGTAGGAACCGGACGTCGGAACATCCAGACATCCGAGCATATTCATTAACGTGGACTTGCCGCTTCCGGACTGACCGATAATGGCCACGAATTCTTTTTCGCCGATAGTCAGACTGATATGATCCAGTGCACGCACCTCGTTTTCACCGGGATTATACACCTTGCACATATCCTGAATTTCAATCAGATTTGCCATTTTATATCTGCTCCTGTGTTACACTTTGTTACTCTAATTCATTAAAATTTTATTAACAAACCAAATATCATTATCTTATAGATTGCCATACTTGTCAATTATTTCACAAAATCAGCGAAAAATCTTTAACTAATTCTTAATTATTCAAAAAATACATTTTTTTCGGGCGTGCGCAAAAAAAGACCGGAGCCCCGCTTCACTTCGGGTCCGGCCTTTTTTTGAATTCTGTTATTTTTATCTGTTGTTATCGACGGAATAGTTCGGTGCTTCCTTCGTAATCTGGATGTCATGAGGATGACTTTCACGAAGTGCTGCGGCGGATATTTTTACAAATCTTCCATTCTCCTGTAATTCCTTGATGTTATGCGCTCCACAGTATCCCATACCGGAACGGATGCCGCCCATCATCTGGAACACGGTGTCCTCCACGTTGCCCTTGTAAGCCACACGGCCTTCGACACCTTCCGGAACCAGCTTCTTTGCATCGGACTGGAAGTAACGGTCCTTGCTTCCGTTTTCCATTGCGGAAATGGAACCCATTCCACGGTATACCTTGTATTTTCTTCCCTGATATAATTCGAAGTCTCCGGGGGATTCTTCGCATCCTGCAAAGAGGGAACCCATCATGCAGACATCCGCACCGGCTGCAATGGCCTTAACCATATCACCGGAGAACTGGATACCGCCGTCTGCGATAACCGGAATACCGAAATCCTTCGCTACTTCATAGCAGTCCATAACGGCAGAAACCTGCGGAACACCGATACCTGCAACAATTCTGGTAGTACAGATGGAACCGGGTCCGATACCGACCTTCACCGCATCCGCACCTGCTTCGATGAGTGCCTTGCATGCTTCACCGGTTGCAATGTTTCCGGCAATTAACTGAACATCCGGGAATTCCTCACGAATCATGCGAAGACAGCGCAGTACATTCTCGGAATGGCCGTGTGCGGAGTCAAGTACGATGACATCGACTTTTGCGGAAACCAGTTCTTTTACACGGTCCAAAACATTTGCGGTAATCCCGACACCCGCGCCGCAGAGTAATCTTCCCTGGGAATCCTTTGCGGAAAGCGGATATTTGATTGTCTTTTCAATATCCTTAATGGTAATGAGTCCGACTAAATTGTAATCATCATCTACAATCGGAAGCTTTTCCTTTCTGGATGCCGCAAGAATCTTCTTTGCTTCCTCAAGTGTAACACCTGCCTTTGCGGTAACCAGGCCTTCACTTGTCATGCATTCGCGAATCTTTTTGGTCATGTCGGTTTCGAATTTCAGATCACGGTTTGTGATGATTCCGACTAATTTTCTTCCTTCCGTAATCGGGACACCGGAAATTCTGAATTTTCCCATCAGATTATCGGCATCTGCGAGTGTATGCTCTGCGGTAAGAGAGAACGGATCGGTGATGACGCCGTTTTCTGATCGTTTTACCTTATCCACCTCTTCTGCCTGTGCTTCAATTGACATATTCTTATGAATGATACCGATACCGCCCTGACGCGCCATCGCAATCGCCATACGATGTTCCGTAACCGTATCCATTCCCGCACTCATCATGGGAATGTTTAACTGAATTTTCTTGGTCAGATGCGTGGTTAAATCCACCTGATTGGGAATCACGTTGGAATAACCCGGAATCAGCAGCACATCATCAAATGTAATACCTTCGGAAACAATTCGACCCATTTTCTTACCTCCGTTCTTTTCTATTTATATACTATATTGTTCACATTATTATTAAATGCGGCAATTTTATGCTTACGTAACCTTTTGCTGTTACTATATTTTTTCTCGCGTAACCGGTTACTGCAGCTTTACCTTACTCGGAATTCCGGTCCGGATTGCCTGCACCATATTGTCATTTAAAGAAAGAAGAATTTTTCTTTTTCCTTCATAATACATCACGTAATTTTTCAGTTCTTCCGTATCATCCAAATCCGTGGAATAGTCGGATACTTCCGCATCACGATTTTTGAAATTGTCCAGATGATAAGAGTTCTCGGGAGCAAGAATTTCCGCTTTATTTAAATCAAATACATCCATCTGTTTCCGCTTGGACTGATTATAAATGCGGTCCACACGAAGTTCCTTATCCATATAGGTATATTCGAATTCCACCACAATCCGGCGGAAATATACCACGAAAGAAAGAATCCCGCATACAATGGTTCCGATTAAGAAAAAAGGGCTTACAAAAAGCGCGCTGATAACGGAAAGAACCGCTAATCCCACCAATGTAAACCCCAGAATTTTATTCATTTGGTTTGGCTTCTGCCCAATCAGTAATTCCTGATAAGTGTCAGTCATTTCTAAACCTCATGCAATATGTACGATTAAATAATTGTTACCATTCTATTACACTTGGATAAGAAAATCAAGCCAAAAAACACAGATATTTCCATCATTTTTTAATCAGTCATCTCTCTCTTCATCCGGACCCTTCTTCAGCATCAGATTCGTAATGATTCCGAGAATCAGTGCACATGCAACGGACGTAATGGTCACTTTACCAAATGTTAAAGTCAAACCTCCGATACCGGCAATTAAAATTACGGATACCACGAAAAGATTTTTATTCTTATTTAAATCAACATTCTGAATCATCTTAAGACCCGAAACAGCGATGAATCCGTATAATGCCATGCAGACACCTCCCATGATACAGGAAGGGATGGAATTTACGAATGCTACGAACGGAGATAAGAAGGAAATTAAGATTGCACCGATTGCAGCCGTAATAATGGTCCAGACGGATGCGTTCTTGGTAATTGCAACGCAGCCGATGGACTCACCGTATGTGGTATTCGGGCAGCCGCCGAAGAATGCACCGACCATGGATCCGACACCGTCACCGAGAAGCGTTCTGTGAAGACCCGGATCGGTTAAAAGATCTCTTTCAATAATGGAAGAAATATTCTTATGGTCTGCAATATGTTCCGCAAAAACAACGAAAGCAACGGGAACGTATGCAGCAAGAATCGTCCAGATATAAGCAGGCGTAATTCCGCCAAAACCGCCAAATGCCTTAAAGAACGTAAAGCCCGGAACCTGAACGAATGTATTAACCGTCACACCGCCATCAAACAGTGCCTTAAAAGGTGACACATTGATTACCATCAGCTCGTCACGTCCGAATTTATATCCAAAGAAGGTAATAATGAATGCGAAAATATAACCTGCCACAATACCGATTATAAAAGGAATCAAACGTCCCATCTTCCTTCCGAATACGGAACAAAGCATGGTTACGAATAAGCAGAGCAAACCGCATAAAAGACATGCATAAACATTCGTATTGGGGAATCCGCCGGAAAGCAGATCACCGACTGCATTTCCCGCAAGTCCCAGACCAATAATGGAAACCGTAGGTCCGATTACGACCGCAGGCATAAGCACGTTAATCCACTTCACGCCCGCAAACTTCACAATGATTGCAATAATGACATATACCATACCTGCCGCAAAGGCTCCGATAATTAATCCGACAAAACCTGTCGCAACGGTGGCAGCACCTGCAAACGCCGCTACCATGGAACCGATAAATGCGAAGGAAGACCCTAAGAATACAGGACTCTTCTTCTTTGTAAATAACACATACACCAAGGTTCCGACACCGGCTCCGAATAAAGCGGCCGCGGAACTCATGCCGATTCCGCCTTCCCCGAATTTTTCCACTAAAACATCATTCGAATTAATGATAATGGGAACGACCAATGTTGCCGTCATAATGGCAAGCAGCTGCTGAATTGCGAAGATAATGAGTGCCCCGAATTTGGGCTTATCTTCGACCTGATAAATAAGTTTCATAAAATCCCTCCTTAAGATATTCCGAAATCAATCCCTATATGCCCGGCCTGACCGGCCGAAACGGCATATATAGACTAAAATTCCCTTTTCCACAGAATCTTACCACAAAATACGGGATAAGTAAATAAAGAGACCGTCCTTTGAACCTTGTTGACCGAATGAAAAAAAAGTACGATAATAAAACCATGTCTGATACGAACTCAATTAAAGAAGAAATAAAAGTTCAAAATTCCAAAGCCGCAAAACTCCCCCCAAAACAGAGGGCAAAACACTTCTGGTACTATTACCGGATTCCGTTTTTTGTGTTTTTGGGAGTTCTGGCTTTTGCCACATATATGATTCTGCATTATACCGTCTTTGCACCGAAGCCCTATGCCTTTAGTGCTTATGCACTGAATACCACATATGCAGTAAATGATATTACTAATAACAACGAAACGGACCTTGACCGGTTTCTTGACGGATTCTGTAAATACATGAATTTTGACCTGTCCAAAACCAGGGTTGAAATCAATACGGCTCTTACCATCAATCCCACCTCCGGCGATAATTTAACCCTGGCCAACGACATGAATTTAATTGCTACCGGTCAGGCAGGAGATGTGGACGTACTGATTGGATCTCCCGAACTGGTGGAATATTATATTCCGAACGGATTCTATAAGGAGCCCTTAAGCAACTGTCTTCCTGCGGATTTTTATGAATACCTGTCCGAAAATCATTTGATCTATTATTACACCGACCCGAAGGACGGACAGAAATATGAACTTGGTATCCGCATTAAAGATGCGGCACGAATGGAAGAAACCGGGCTTTATACCGGTACGGATATCAAATACCCCGTAGCTTCGATTGTCACCGCCTATTCTCCGCGGGTTGATACTGCGGTCGCCTTTTTTGAGTATCTTTTCGATTATCCGAATTGTGCAAAATAAAACAGGCGGGAGAAAGCTTGGGACAGCATTTGGAAATCACCGGACAGGAAAGGAAAGTATATGAAATTAAATGCAAACATGCCAATCGGCTTTATGGACTCCGGTCTCGGCGGATTAAGTGTCCTTCGGGAAGCGGTAAAATTAATGCCGGAAGAAAATTTCTTATATTTCGGGGATTCCGCCAACGTACCTTACGGAAACAAGCCCCGCGAGGAAATCAGGCGCCTTACCTTCCGTGTGGTGGACAAGCTGATGGAAGAAGGAATCAAAGGTCTTGCTATTGCCTGCAATACCGCAACCTCTGCTGCCGTTAAGGACCTTCGCATCATGTATCCGGATCTTCCGTTAGTCGGAATCGAACCCGCCATCAAACCTGCCATTGAACAGAGTAAAGGCGGACAGATTCTTGTCATGGCAACTCCAATGACCATTAAACAGGAAAAATTCCGGCATCTTTTGGAAACCTACGGGGAAGGACACGAAGTCGTTTCCGTTCCCTGCGACGGACTGGTTAGCTTCGTGGAAAACTCCATGTTTGACCAGGAGCTGTTAAATGTATATTTCAAAAAACACCTAAGTCCCTTTATTTCCGACCGTACGGAAAGCATTGTGCTCGGCTGTACCCACTATCCTTTTTTGAAATCCAATATTCTGGAATTTTTAAAAGAACGGCATGACCGTGACGATATTGTACTGATTGACGGAAGCTACGGTACCGCAAGAGAACTAAAACGCCGTCTGAAGGAAAAAAATCTCTTAAAAAAAGAAACCGGAACTTTAGGACATGTGGAAATTTTAAATTCCTCCTCGGACAGCGAAATGGTGGAAAAAAGTTATGCTCTTTTAAACATGCCCGAGATTTAGAGAAAGGAAAACGCCATGAAAGAAAAACTCTATACCATCCCTTTAAACGATGCGGTAAATGCGAATGACGAATGTCCCTTCTGTTTTGTAGAGCGTGAAGTAGAGCAGGGATTACTGGATTTTTGCTTAGGATCCGGTTCTTCCTACATGGTCAGTGAAATCCGCGACATTACGGATAAAGAAGGTTTTTGCCGCATTCACTATAAAAAAATGTTTGATTACGGCAACACTCTCGGCAATGCCTGGATGTTAAAAACACACTATATGGAAATGCGCCGTCAGATGGACAAAGTCATGGACTCCTATAAGCCCGGCGCAAAGCCTTCGATTTTTGCAAAGAA
>CACZRH010000079.1 GCA_902783455.1 uncultured Lachnospiraceae bacterium
TCTGGTATCGGACGGGGAGAGCGTTTATTATAATCTGTCCGGAAATGACGGAATGGCAACTGCGGGAAGCGGGGATGTGCTTGCAGGCATGGCCGGAACGTTTTTGGTAAATGAAGAGACGGCATTTAAAGGAATCTGTCTGGCGGTTTATCATCACGGACTGGCAGGGGAAGCCGCTTCCGAATTGTGGGGAAAGCGCTCCGTTACAGCTGCGGATTTATGGAAGGGAATCCTGGATTCATAGATGAAAAGAAGAAAACGGAAAAATCGAATAATTCTTCTGTGGATCGGTATAATGTGCATTTTTTCCGTTTTTTTATCCGGCTGCGCGAATGAAAAAAAGCTTGAAAAGGCTGAGAAAGAGGCGTTTCTTCAGTCCGGGTGCAGCGGAATATTTGTCTCCATGTATAATAACAGCGGCTATATGGATTCCATGTTTTCGGAATATATGGGAATTCCGACCTATATCTGCAAAAATTATTTTCCGAAAAACGGAGAAAAACTGGCTTCGTTTTTAAAGGAAGCAGACGAAGAATCAGAGGGAGAGTATTCTTATCTTTTACTGGGACTTGACCCTGCGAAAATGAGCTGTGAGGCAGACGAGATAATTGCTTTACAGGAGCTGTTTTCCTTAAATTCCGACATTACGATTGATATCATTCTTCCGGTTTATCCGTATTCCTACTGGGAAGGATTAAATGACGGGGAATACGAGAAAATAAAGGAAAAATATAAATCTGTTGCCGCGCTGACTTCGGGATACGAAAATGTATTTTTGTATTTCGAGGCTGAAAAATTATGGATTTTGGGAAATCCGTCCTGTTTTACGGAGGATAAAAATCCGGCGCTGAAAGGGATTGTGGCAAATGATTTTATATTAATTGATACCGTTTTTTCCCATAATGCGCTGTTGTCTCCCGATACCGTTGATTCAAAATTCGAAGAATTATCGGCAAATATACAGACCGTAAAAGAGATGGGCATTTCCGCAAAAGCGGCAGATGGGGATGCGGAGGAAATCGTTTTTTTGGGAGACAGCGTGTTCGGACTGTACGAAGAACCTACCTCCATTCCGTCTGTAATAGAGACGTTTTCCGGAAAGAAGGGATATAATTGCGGAATCGGAGGACTTCCGATTACATCAAGCGCGGAACGTGCCGGATTTGCGGAATTAATCAGTGCGGTAACGGAGGATTCCGCTACCGGTGAAAAATGGGAGGAGTTCTTTCTTTCCGGCTATGTAAACGGCAGTAATTCCGAAGATTTTAAAGAAGGCAGAGCGGTCTGCTTATCCGGGAAAAACCCGGTATTATTCGTTGAAATGGGCCTGAATGATTATTTTTCCGGTTTTGATGTAAAGAAAACGGAAGCGATGTTTTCAGAGGATGTAAAACTTTTAAGAGAACGTTTTCCGGATTCGAGAATCATTTTGCTGGTTCCGGGCTATATTGCGACTCCGAATTTCGGACATGGTGAAAATCCCGTTTTTGAAGGCGGTGGAAATTTAGAGGAATACCGGGAAATCATTCGCGGGGTTGGAAACGAACAGGGACTCGAGCTGATTGAATTATGCGATTTTTCTTTCATAACGGAAGAAAACTGTGCGGAATATCTGGATTATAACGGAATACATTATAACGAACTCGGCAGGTTTTTGCTTGGAACGGAACTTGCCCGTTATCTGGAGGAATAAGGATGGAACATTATGAACGTGTATGCGCCGGGGTTGACCTGGATGCCATAGCATTCAATATGGATCAAATCGGGAAAAAATTGCCTGCAGGCATACAGATGATGGCGGTTGTAAAATCGGACGGCTACGGCCACGGAGCGCTTCCGATTGCGAAAAAACTTGAAGGAAGAGACGATATTGTCGGTTTTGCCACAGCAACCGCAGAAGAAGCGTTGATTCTAAGGCATGCGGGAATCAAAAAGCCGGTGCTGATTCTCGGATATACATTTCCCTATGCCTATGAAGAGCTGATCCGGAACGATATTTCGCTTACGGCTTTTAAAACGGATATGGGAAAAGAGATTTCCGATGCGGCGAAAAAGGTCGGAAAGAATGCGAAAGTCCATATTAAAGTGGATACCGGAATGCACAGAATCGGTGTTGCAGTATCGAAGGAAGGCTTAGAAATTGCAAAACAAATCTGTGCAATGGAAGGAATAGAGGCAGAAGGGATTTTTACGCACCTTGCGAATGCCGATATAAAGGATAAAAGCGAAGCTTATTTACAGGTGGAAAAATTCCGGGAATTCATTCAAAAAGCGAAAGAGGAAGGCATTTCGTTTCGGTATCGTCATTGCTTTAATTCGGCAGCAGCGATGGAAATGAAGGCGGACGATTTTTCCTTTGTCCGTGTCGGAATTTCGATGTATGGCGTCTGGCCGTCCGATGAGATGGACAAAGAACTGACGGTTCTACATCCGACACTTTCTCTGTACAGTCATATCGTATATATCAAAACCCTTCCGAAGGGCTGCAGAATCAGCTACGGGGGAACCTTTGAAACCATTCGGGAAACGAAGGTTGCAACGATTCCGGTAGGTTATGGGGACGGATATCCTCGCGGATTGTCCGGATGCGGGTATGTCTTAATTCGTGGTCGAAAGGCTCCGATTCTCGGGCGTGTCTGCATGGATCAGTTCATGGTGGATGTAACGGACATTCCGGATGTAAAGGAATTTGACCGGGTTGTTTTAATCGGTCGTGACAAAGACGAGGAAATCACGGTGGAAGATTTATGTGCCCTTTACGGCGGTTTCCCGTATGAAATGATCTGCGATATCGGAAAGCGTGTTCCGAAGGAATATTATGAAAACGGAAAAATCGTTTCCACGAAAGATTATCATGATGATTTCTAAGAGATCAGAATGTTTTGTGAAAAAAGGACTTAAGATTATAAAGTTATAAAGGAGTATTTATGGGGAACGGCATATTCCTGTACTGGATTGCTATAGTTGTACTGTTTGCCGCATTTTTAGTATTTTTTCTGAAATGGCTTTTGCTTAGAAAGGAAATGAAGAGCGAGAATGTGGAGGAAGAAATCATTTCCATGGTGGATGAGGGCTTTGAACAGGGCGTTTTAGAGGATTCTGAAGCGGAAATGATTCATAATATTTTTGAATTTGGTGACAAGCAGGCGCAGGATATTATGACAAACCGGAGCAATATTGCGGCAATTGATGCGCAAAGTACGCTGGCCGAAACCAGAGAACTGATGCTGACACTGCCGTTCAGCAGATGCCCGGTATATATCAATGATCTGGACCATATTATCGGAATCATTCATTTAAAGGATATTATCCGTTATACAAATGAGGAACATGACGAACAGGCGAGTATCAAAAACTGCAAGTCGCTTCTTCGAAAGGCTATTTTTATTCCGGAAACCAAGGATGTCGATGATTTATTCCGCAGGATGCAGGCAGAACGGATTCAGATGGCGATTGTGGTGGATGAATACGGTCAGACCTCCGGCTTAATTGCGATGGAAGACATTCTCGAGGAAATCGTTGGGAATATCATGGATGAGTATGATGTGAAGGATTATTCCATCCAGCCGAAGGGAAGGGATTCCTATGAGCTGGACGGACTTACTCCGTTAGAAGAACTCGAGGAGGTTCTCGGGGTAAGCTTTGAAACGGAAGAATATGAGACGTTAAACGGATTTTTAATCTCCCATCTGCAGCATATTCCGACGCCCGAGGATGTGGGATATTCCTTCGAGGAAAAAGGATACCGTTTTGAAGTGTTATCCGTGGAAAAGCATATTATCGGAAAAGCATTGATTAAGCGCATATCCGAGAAGGAGAAAAAGGAGGAATCCGCACAGATCAATGAATCCGTGGAAAGTCAGGAATAAAGCGGTGCTTTGTTAAAACAGGTAATTGTTGAAGAAATATGAAAAAAATGGTATGATGTAATTTGTATAATTTTGTAATTTTAGGAGGATAGTATGTCAGGACATTCAAAATTTGCGAATATCAAACACAAGAAGGAAAAGAACGATGCGGCCAAGGGCAAGATTTTTACCATTATCGGTCGTGAAATCGCGGTAGCCGTTAAAGAAGGCGGACCGGATCCTTCTAATAACTATAAACTGGCTACGGTAATTGCCAAAGCAAAAGCGAACAACATGCCGAATGATACCATTGAAAGAGGTATTAAAAAGGCTGCCGGAGATGACGGCAGTGTGGTTTATGAGCATGCCACCTATGAAGGTTACGGTCCCTGCGGAATCGCCATTATTGTGGAAACATTAACCGATAATAAGAACAGAACCGCAGCAAACGTAAGAAGTGCATTTACAAAAGGAAACGGAAGTATCGGTACGCAGGGCTGCGTGTCCTTTATGTTTGACAGGAAAGGGCAGATTATCATCGACAAGGAAGAGTGTGAAATGGATGCCGATGACATGATGATGATGGCGCTCGATGCAGGTGCGGAAGATTTCTCCGAAGAAGAGGACAGCTTTGAAATCATTACCGATCCGGATTCTCTGCTTGATGTTCAGAAGAAGCTCGAAGAGGAAAAGATCGTGATGGCAAGCGCTGAAGTTACGATGATTCCGCAGAATTATGTTTCGTTGACTGATGAAGACAATATCAAGTGGTTAAACAGAACACTTGATTTACTGGATGAAGACGATGATGTTCAGAATGTATATACCAACTGGGAAGAGGAAGACGATTACAGATAAGCATTCTGAAATATAAATACTATTTACCGGAGGAAACAGACATGTCCGATTTTAAACTGGAAACCATATGCGTTCAGGGAGGCTGGACACCGAAAACAGGCGAACCCAGAGTTCTCCCGATTTATCAGAGTACAACTTTTAAATATGACACATCCGATGCAATGGGAGCATTATTTGATTTGGAAGCATCCGGATATTTCTATACCAGACTTCAGAATCCTACAAATGATTTCGTTGCAAAGAAAATCTGTGATCTGGAAGGCGGTTATGCGGCAATGCTGACATCTTCCGGACAGGCAGCCAACTTCTATGCGGTATTTAATATCTGTGAAGCGGGAGACCATCTGATTATTTCTTCCGCTCTTTACGGCGGTACGTTTAATCTGTTGACCACTACGGTTAGCAAGATGGGAATTGAAACTACGGTTGTGGATCCCGAGATTTCCGAAGAGGATTTGCGCGCTGCAATTAAACCGAATACGAAATGCATTCTTGCGGAATCCATTTCAAATCCTTCTTTAGCAGTTCTGGATTTTGATAAGTTTGTAAAGGTGGCGCATGAAGCGGGCATTCCGGTAATCGTTGATAATACGTTCCCGACTCCGGTAAACTGCAGACCGTTTGAATACGGCGTTGATATCATCACGCATTCCACCACCAAATACATGGACGGACATGCAACTGCAGTCGGCGGATGCATCGTGGATTCCGGCAATTTTGACTGGTCAAAGTATCCGGATAAATTCCCGGGACTTTGCACACCGGATGAATCCTATCATGGAATTACCTATACCGAGAAATTCGGAAAGGCTGCATATATTACCAAAGCGACCTCGCAGTTAATGAGAGATCTTGGTTCCATTCAGTCTCCGCAGAATGCTTTCTACGTAAACCTCGGACTGGAAACCCTGCATCTTCGTATGGAACGCCATTGTTCGAATGCCCTTGCCGTTGCAAAATGGCTTAAGGCAAATGATAAGATTGCATGGGTAAATTATCCCGGTCTGGAAGGGGATCAGTATTATGAAAGAGCGAAAAAATACATGCCGAAGGGAACCTGCGGCGTGCTGACGTTCGGATTAAAGGGCGGAAGAGCAGCATCCGTAAGCTTTATGGATCATTTGAAGCTTGTGGCAATTGTTACGCATGTTGCGGATACCCGTTCCTGCGTGCTTCATCCGGCAAGCCATACACATCGTCAGATGACGGATGAACAGTTACTGGAAGCCGGTGTACAGCCTGACCTGATTCGTTTCTCCGTCGGTATCGAGAATGTGGATGACATTATTGCCGACCTCGAACAGGCTTTGGCAAGTATGTAAGTCGTAGGTTAAACCGGAGAATTTCGGCTACCTGCAGGACTTGTCCTGAATCTTAAGAATAAACGGAGTGATTTTAAATGATGAGACCCGGTCGGCTTGCGATAGTTGTACCATGCTATAACGAAGAAGAAATGCTTCCGATTACCTCGGAAGCGCTTCGTGCTTCATTGGATGATTTGCAGGCAAAAGGAAAAATATCTTCCGACAGCTTTGTACTGTTTGTGGATGACGGAAGCAAGGATAAAACGTGGGAACTGATTGCGACAGAGCATGAAAAATATCCGGAGAAAATTTTCGGATTAAAGCTTGCCGGGAATGTGGGACATCAGTTTGCTCTGACAGCAGGGCTTCTTACCGCAAAAGATTGTTCGGATGTGACGATTTCCATCGATGCTGATTTGCAGGATGATGTGCATGTTTTTGATGACATGATGGATAAATATCATGACGGCTGCGATATCGTTTACGGGGTAAGAAATTCCAGAAAGAAAGACACCTTTTTCAAAAGAACAACCGCTCAGGGATTTTATAAGGTAATGAGCTCCATGGGTGTAAAAACCGTCTATAATCATGCGGATTTTCGTCTGATGAGTAAAAGAGCGCTTCAGGCATTTTCCGAGTATCCGGAACGAAATCTTTTCCTTCGCGGAATTGTACCACTGATCGGATTTAAGACGGACAGCGTATATTATGAAAGACTCGAGCGTGTTGCGGGAGAGAGCAAGTATCCCTTGAAAAAAATGCTTGCCCTGGCGATTGAAGGCATTACGTCCTTCTCCGTAAAACCGATCAGTTTCATAACCGGCTTCGGTATCATGATTGTAATTTTAAGTTTTCTGGCCCTGATTTATGTTTTGGTTTCTTATTTCTTTCATATTTTCGGGGATACACAGCCGGGGTGGTCGTCGCTTATGCTTTCCATCTGGTTTATCGGCGGTGTACAGCTGATTTCAATCGGATTAATCGGTCAGTACATCGGAAAAATTTATATCGAAGTAAAGCAAAGACCCAGATATCATATTGAGACATTTTTAAGTTCCGAAAAAGAAAAAGAATGATTGGATGTTTAGATGAGTTTTAAAAGATCCATTTTAAATTATATAGTTTGGGGGCTTCTGTGCGTTGTAATGTTTGCGGGAATCGGTGTTTCCGCAATCGGTGCATCGGAAGCGGCTTCAAATCCCGCATATCTGATATATGTGGGGATTTTCTATGCGATTTTCATTGTCGGAATCGTTGCGATTCTCATTTTGTACAAGGGGCTGAAAAAACCTCTCAGTGAGAAATTCGATTTCAGTACAATAAAGCTTGACGGAATTCTGGAAATCGTTTTTGTATTTGTAGCGGCGATTCTTTCCCTGATTGTCAGATTCTCGGTTGCAATCACCAAATTCATGGAGTTTGGAGGCGACGGCGTATTCTTGGGAACGAATGCGTATTATGATTATGCGACCGGAACAATTTCGAATCTCGGAACCGGTGAAAACGGTGCGTATATTTTTGTCGGTATTTTAAAAATTCTGTTTTCTATTTTCGGACAGGGGATGGTTGTTGTCTATGTATTTCAGGCGATCCTGTCGCTTGGAATTGCATTATTTTTATTCTATGCGATTCGCAAATCCTTAGGAAGAATTCCGGCATGGATTTGCCTTTTGCTGATTTCTTTTCTTCCGGCTTCCATCAATATGTTTTTATATTGTACACCCGGTCTTTTATTCGGATTTCTCTTAAGCGGATATTTCTTTGCATCCGTTATGCTGATTCAGTTCTTTTTAGGAGAGAAGGCAGATCAAAATAAATATCTGGTTCTTCATGGTCTTCTCGGAGTTTTCGCCGGATTTATTGCATATTTCGATATTTCCGGTCTGATTCTTTTCCCTCTTACAATTTATGCATTTTATCAGTTTAAGAAACCGGAAAGCCACGATAAATACGATCATCCGAAATGGCAAAGTCTTACTTTTGCAGGTTGCGGGCTGGGATTTTTGATTTTGGCACTTTTTGCGTTCCCGGCAGGAATTTCGGCAGGTTTTTCCGGAATTGCCAGATATTTTATGATGTTTGTTCCGAGAGAAGGAATTAATATTTCGATTCTTACTCCGTTTTATGGAACATGGGAATCGGCGATTGTATATATGCTTGCCGGATTCTGGCTGTTGGAGTTTGTAAAAACCGGAAAAGACCGTGCATTTCCTTTTGCGGTATTAGCCATCTTTTTTGTTCTGTTCCATTTCCTTACTTTGGATCATGTCAGCTATGAAGCTGCTTTTTCCATAGCGGTTACAATAATCGGTGCAATTGGTCTTCGCTATATGAATATCTTATTCCTTCCCATGGAAGCTGAGTCCGATGATGCGTTAAAAGAACGCATGATTGAGATTGAGAATAAGAGAAAAGAAAAAGAAAACAAGAAATTTGCAAAACGGATTGAGAAAGAAAATAAGAGTGCTTCCCGTCATAAAACTTCAGTCATTACTCTCGGTAAGATTGAGCATACCGAAGAAGCCGGGGAAACAGCGGATGTATCCGGAGAAACTCCCGTGGCTGACAATGCAGAAGCAAAGACCGCAGAAAATGAAACTGCTGTTTCCGTGAACAATGCCGAAGAAAGCATCGGAAACGAAGCCGGGACCGGAGCGGCCGGACAGGACGGAAAGACCGAGAGCGAAGTAAAAGAGACTGCACAGTCTGAAAATAGCGGAAACGAAGCTGCAGAAATTGCACAGTCTGAAAAGACGGAAAACGAAGCAGTCGAGACAGCACAGACAGAAGCTGCTTCCACTGAAACAGCACAAGCAGCTCCGACTGAAATTACTGAAGCTGAGACAGTACAGACAGCTCCGACGGAAACTACCGAAGCTGATGCGGCACAGACCGGTCATGAAGAAAATGCAACAGTTGGATCGGAATTGACACAGGCTGCAGGCGAAGGAAAAGAAACAGAAGAAGTATCCGCAACGGAAAGCAAGCCGGAAGAGACCGCTTCGGAACCTGTTGTTTCGGAAGAAAAGCCTGCTGAATTAAATGCGACGGAAACCGAAATAAAGGCAGAAA
>CACZRH010000080.1 GCA_902783455.1 uncultured Lachnospiraceae bacterium
CCCTGTGGATGAGCCATGTAATACTGATTCTCATGGTTGTTGCGGTCTTATATTTTTTTATCCGGAGTATCGCGGAAAAGAAGCTGAAAAAAGGAGTAATTATTGTATTAACCATAACCTTTTTGCTGCCGTTAACCATCGGTGCGACGGAACTCCTTCGTTACCGTATTAATCCGACGGAATATGTGGGACGTCCGTATTATCAGTTCGTTTTGTTCCTTTTCATTTTCCTTTGCAGCGGTTATGAATTTGTTTCCTTATCCGAAATGAGCAAAAAAAGCCAGTATGCGGAAATTATGGAACAGATTGCGTATACGGATGGTTTGACCGGTCTTTTAAACAGAGAGGCATACAATGACGAAATGGATGCGCAAAAAGACGGAAATATCTCCGGTACCGTCGTCATGCTTGACATGAACCATTTGAAGAAGGTGAATGACAGGCTTGGCCATGCAGTGGGAGATGAGTACATCAAAAAACTTGCACAGTGCATCCGAGAATCTTTTGAATGTGACAAATGCTTCAGAATGGGTGGCGATGAGTTTTTAGTATTGTCAAAAATGAAATCCTCCAATTCGGAATTTCACAATGCACTGGCAAAATTGAATCAGCAGATTGAGAATTATAACAGTGAGAGAAAACTGGAAATACCGTTAAGTGTTGCAATCGGATACGCGGATTATGATTCCGCGAAGAATTCGATGGAGGATATAATCCGCAAAGCGGATGAGAGAATGTACGAACAGAAGAAGACCATGAAGATGGAAATCGCGAATAAAGAATAGTAAACCGGAAAAAAGCTTAGCGAGCTGACATTGTTCACAACAAATCCGGGTAAACTTTAGGCAAAATAGCGAAAATGCATATTGACGTATGATAAAATCAGACTTATAATGACTTTGTTAAAAAAATAACAAATAAATAAATCAGACCTGAAACCATGAAATACAGGTTGTCGAATGAAAATCAAAGGAGGTCACGAAATGGCAGAGAAGAAAGAACGAATCGTTGACAGCGTGGAAAGCCTCGAAAAAGCTTTGAAAGAGCTTCGAAAGGCGCAGGAGGTTTACGCATCCTATTCACAGGAGCAGGTGGATGCAATTTTTAAAGCCGCTGCAGTTGCTGCAAACCAGGCAAGAATTCCGCTTGCAAAGTTGGCAGTAGAAGAGACCGGCATGGGTATTGTGGAAGATAAGGTTATTAAGAATCACTACGCTGCCGAGTACATTTACAATAAATATAAAGATGCCGTAACCTGCGGTGTTGTGGAAGAGGATAAGGCTTTTGGTATTCGTAAAATCGCGGAACCGATTGGTGTTATTGCAGCGGTTATTCCGACCACGAACCCGACCTCGACGGCGATTTTTAAAACACTGCTTGCATTAAAGACCAGAAATGCCATTATTATTTCACCGCATCCCCGTGCAAAGAAATCCACAATTGCTGCAGCGAAGGTAGTGCTTGATGCAGCTGTGGCAGCGGGTGCTCCGGAAGGCATTATCCGCTGGATTGACGTTCCTTCTCTTGATATGACGACACTTGTTATGAAGGAAGCGGATATTATTCTTGCTACCGGCGGACCGGGTATGGTAAAGAGTGCATATTCCTCCGGAAAACCGGCTATCGGTGTTGGTGCAGGAAATACGCCTGCAATTATTGACGATTCGGCGGATGTAATTCTGGCCGTAAATTCCATTATCCATTCCAAGACCTTTGATAACGGTATGATCTGTGCTTCCGAGCAGAGCACGATTGTTCTTGATAAAGTATACGATGCGGTAAAAGAAGAGTTTAAGAATCGCGGATGCTATTTCTTAAAACCTGCTGAAATCGAAAAGGTTCGTAAGACCATCCTGATTAACGGATCTTTAAATGCGAAGATTGTAGGTCAGTCCGCATATAAAATTGCAGAGCTTGCAGGTGTTAAGGTTCCTGAAAAGACAAAGATTTTAATCGGTGAAGTAAAGAGCGTGGAGCTTTCCGAAGAATTTGCACATGAAAAATTATCGCCCGTTCTTGCAATGTATCGCGCCAAGGATTTTGCGGATGCATTAAATAAAGCGGAAAGACTGATTGCGGACGGAGGATACGGACATACCTCTTCCCTTTACGTAAATGTTATTACCGAGCAGGATAAAATCGCTGAATTCGGCGAGCGCATGAAGACCTGCAGAATTTTAATCAATACACCTTCTTCACACGGTGGAATCGGTGATCTTTATAACTTCAAACTGAATCCTTCCCTTACGCTCGGATGCGGTTCCTGGGGCGGCAACTCCGTTTCGGAAAACGTCGGCATTAAGCATCTGTTAAACATTAAGACCGTAGCGGAGAGGAGAGAGAATATGTTGTGGTTCAGAGCACCCGGAAAGGTTTATATGAAGAAGGGCTGCCTGCCGGTAGCTTTAGATGAATTAAAGGCAGTATACGGAAAGAAACGTGCGTTTATCGTAACCGATACGTTCCTTTTCGAGAACGGCTATACCAAGCCGATTACGAATAAACTGGAAGAACTCGGAATTCAGTATACGACATTCAGCAACGTTGCGCCGGATCCAAACCTTGCATGTGCAAAGGAAGGTGCTAAGCTGATGGCGGAATTCAAACCGGATACGATTATCGCACTCGGTGGCGGTTCTGCAATGGATGCGGGTAAAATCATGTGGGTTCTTTACGAGCATCCCGAAGCAGACTTCATGGATATGGCAATGCGTTTTGCGGATATCAGAAAGCGTATTTACACCTTCCCGAAGATGGGCGAGAAAGCATATTTCATTGCAATCCCGACCTCTGCAGGTACCGGTTCCGAAGTAACTCCGTTTGCGGTTATTACCGATGAAACAACGGGAACCAAATATCCCCTGGCAGATTATGAGCTGCTTCCGAATATGGCGATTATCGATGCGGACATGCATATGAATGCACCGAAAGGATTAACAAGCGCATCCGGTATCGATGCGGTAACACATGCACTGGAGGCATATGCATCCGTTATGGCAACGGATTATACCGACGGACTTGCGATTCAGGCACTGAAAGTAATTTTTGAATACTTACCGAGAGCTTATGATAATGGCCCGAATGATCCCGAAGCAAGAGAGAAGATGGCCAATGCGGCAACCATGGCAGGTATGGCATTTGCAAATGCGTTCTTAGGTGTTTGCCACTCCATGGCACATAAACTCGGTGCATTTTATCATATTCCTCATGGTGTAGCCAATGCACTTATGATTGATGAAGTTATTCGGTTCAACATGGCGGAAGTGCCGACCAAGATGGGTACCTTCTCCCAGTATGATCATCCTCATACACTGGCACGTTATGCGGAAATTGCAACGGCTCTGGGTCTTAAGGGAAAGACCGATGAGGAGAAGGTAGAAAGCTTAATCAAAGCAATCGATGAATTAAAGGAAAAAATCGGCATCAAGAAATCCATCAAGGATTACGGTATCGATGAGAAAGAGTTCTTAGAGCGTCTGGATGATATGACCGAGCAGGCATTCGATGACCAGTGCACCGGTGCAAACCCGAGATATCCGTTAATGAGCGAGATTAAGCAGATGTACTTAAATGC
>CACZRH010000081.1 GCA_902783455.1 uncultured Lachnospiraceae bacterium
CACTCATAAGAAGCTACGCTTCTTATTTCGTGTCGCGCTGTCGCGCTATGCATCCAATACGTATTTTGTCTGCCCGCGAACAAGTTCTCGGCAGCCAACTACGTATTGTCTGCGCATCGCTTGTAGATACGCACATGAAAAAAGCGCCTTTAGCGGGCACTTTACCCACTAAAGACGCCATTGTCTTTCAAACATAATTATTTTACGCCGATTTTATATACTTGTCAACATCCGACCGACTACCGCATCCCGGGAATATCATTTATGATATAATGAATAATATATAATGTATTTGTGTGTAAAAGGAAGGAGTACTGTTATGCCGCCACGTGGAGGATTCGGAGGACCGGGTGGTCGTTTCATGACCGATGAAGAAAAAGCTGCGCAGCCGAAAATTACCAAGAAGCTTTTAAAGCGCGTATTTTCCTATCTGCTGCCATATTGGAAGCAGTTTATTCTGGTGCTGATCTGCATCGCGGCATCTTCCTGTTTCGGACTTCTGCCGTCGGTTCTGACGGGTTTCATCATAGATGAAGGTATTCTCGGAAAAAATCTGAAAATGCTGATATTTTATATCGTGCTGTCCCTTGTCGTAACATTTCTTTCGAGTTTAATCGGCGTTGCGGAAAGCTACATCAATTCCTGGATTGCCCAGCATATCACGTTTGACATGCGCAATCAGATGTACAGTCACTTACAGAAAATGTCGCAGCGTTTCTTTACGTCCAATAATCAGGGCGATATTATCACACGTATGACGAGTGACATAGACGGAGTGGAGTCCGTAATTACCAATACCTTTAAAAGCATCCTTTCGAATTCAATTACCCTGATTGTAGCAATCGTTGCCATGTTCCAGAAAAACTGGATTCTCGCACTTTTGGGAATCGCCGTGATCCCGCTATTTGCCCTGCCGACAAGGAAGGCCGGAAAAACGAGATGGACGCTGACCCGTGAAGCACAGGAATGTAATGATGAGGTCAACGGAATTTTAAATGAAACCCTGTCCGTCAGCGGACAGCTTTTAGTGAAACTGTTTGGAAAAGAAAAAGAAGAATTCGACAAATATAAATCCGTCAATGAAAAAATGGTGAAGTTAAATATTAAAGAACGCATGGCCGGCCGTTGGTTTTTCATGGTCTTAAATACAGTCACCAATATCGGCCCGATGCTTCTTTACCTGGTTGGCGGCATTCTGGTCATGAAATATGATGACAGCATTACGGTCGGTGATATCACCGTTTTGGTAGCATTACTCGGGAAGACCTATATGCCGGTCAACAGTCTTTTAAACATCCAGGTGGACTGGATGCGTTCGATGGCATTATTTAACCGAATCTTTGATTATTTTGATATGCCCGTGGAAATCGATAACCCGAAGGAACCGAAGGTTCCGAAGCAATTTACCGGGGAAGTAAAATTCGAACACGTCGATTTTTCCTATGACGGCGAACGACAGATTTTAAAAGATGTAAGCTTTCATTTGAAAAGCGGTCACAGCATGGCAATTGTCGGACCGTCCGGCTCCGGAAAAAGTACTATCATCAATCTGATTCCGCGTTTATATGACGTCAATGCAGGCTGTGTTAAATTTGACGGAATCGATGTAAGGGAAATGGATCTTTCCATGCTTCGAAGCAATGTCGGCGTGGTTTCCCAGGAAACATACCTCTTTAATGCTTCCATTCGTGAGAATCTTCTCTATGCGAATCCTTCCGCCACGGAAGAAGAAATGATAGAAGCCTGCAAAAAAGCACATATCTATGATTTTATAAAAGAACAGGAAAAAGGGCTTGATACGATGGTCGGAAACCGCGGTCTGAAGCTTTCCGGCGGCGAGAAACAACGTGTTTCAATCGCCAGGGTTTTACTGAAAAATCCATCGCTTTTGATTTTTGATGAAGCAACATCGGCTCTGGATTCCATTTCGGAGAATAAAATCCAGGAAGCAATCGAGCCGATTATAAAAGAAAGAACCAGCATTCTGATTGCGCACCGGCTGTCCACAATTCTGGCCGCAGATATTATTTATGTGGTAAAGGACGGAGAAATTGTGGAAATGGGTCAGCACCAGGAGCTGGTTGCAGCCGGCGGCGTATATACAGAATTATATAATACACAGTTTAAGAAAATTGCAGAATGATTACTTTCCGCTGTCTCCGTAGTTGGAAAGCACTCTTGCGGAAGGATCGTTTACATTGCATCCTTCCCATTCTTTGTTCGGCATCCAGAAGTCCACAATCATGTCGCCCTGTCCGGGATAATATTTTTCAAAAATCTCACGGTAAAGAAGCGACTCTTTCGTAAACGGTTTCGCATGCGTATATTTTGCGGACAATGTTTCGAATTCTTCATCCGTATAATATCCTTCCGCATATTCCTTTAAATCGTCCACCATTGAATGTCCTACTGCATCCGAGAATGCGGCTTTTTCACGCATCAGAATATCATGCGGCAGATAATCGCCTTCTTCGAATGCATGCCGTAACAGGTATTTTCCCTTTCCGTAAACATTTACTTTTTTCGCGGGATCCACACTCATTACATACTCGACAAAATCCAGATCTCCGAACGGAACTCTGGCTTCTAAGGAGTTTACGGAAATACAGCGGTCTGCTCTTAAAACATCATACATGTGAAGTTCATGTACTCTCTTTTCGGATTCTTTTTGAAATGCTTCCGGCGAAGGGGCAAAATCGGTATATTTATAACCGAACAATTCATCGGAAATTTCACCGGTTAAAAGCACTCTTACATCCGTCTGCTCGTGAATTGCCTTGCATAAAAGATACATTCCCATGCTGGCACGGATGGTTGTAATATCGAAGGTACCCAAAAGCTTAATGACATCTTCAAGCGATGACAAGACTTCTTCCTTCGTCATATAGATTTCGGTATGATCGCTGCCGATGTAATCTGCTACCTGCTTCGCATATTTTAAATCGATGGCATCGGTTTCCATACCGATTGCAAAGGTACGAATCGGCTTGTCCGATTTTTTTGCCGCGATTGCACAGACAAGACTCGAATCAAGACCGCCGGAAAGCAAAAATCCGACCTTCGCATCTGCAACCAGACGTTTTTCAACACCTGCCACAAGTTTTTCATGAATATTTTTGCAAACGGTTTCCACATCATCCGTGCAAACTTGCTGAACTTTCGTCATATCCTCATAGCAGATAAACTCACCGCCTTTGTAATAATGTCCGGGAGGGAACGGCATAATCTTATCACATAAGGAAACCAGGTTCTTTGCTTCGCTTGCAAAAATGATTGCACCGTCTTTATCATATCCGTAATAAAGCGGTCGGATTCCGATTGGATCACGTGCCGCAATGAATTCGCGTGTCGCAGCATCATAAATAACACAGGCATATTCCGCATCGAGCATGGCAAACATATCCGTTCCGTGCTCTTTATACAAAGGCAGAAGGATTTCGCAATCGGAATCGCTTTCAAACGTATAACCGTCTTTTATCAACTCATCCTTTAAATGCTGGAATCCGTATATTTCTCCGTTACAAATCACATAGCTTCCATTTAATGCAAAAGGCTGCATTCCGGACGGGGTAAGTCCCATAATCGCCAGACGATGGAATCCCAGAATTCCGTCAGTAATCGTTATGATTCTGCTTTGATCCGGCCCTCTGGAAACAGTCTCCTGAAAACCTTCCTTAAATTTTTCAATATCTGCACCAACCTTGCAGTAGCACATTATTGAGCACATATATTTTTCCTCGTTTTCTTAATATTTTTTCTTGAAACAGTATCTTATGAAACAGGCAACGCCTCCGGCAGATGAGCCGGAAGCGTAAGCCTTCCTCTATAATGATGTAACTATTCAGAAGCTATTCCACATCCTGGAGTGCATCGAAACCTTCTTCTCCGGTACGTACCTTTACAACATTTTCGACATCATATACGAAAATCTTTCCGTCGCCGATATGTCCGGTATAAAGAACTTTCTTGGCTGTCTCAATAACATCTCGTACAGGAACCTTACTTACAACGATATCCACCTGGATCTTCGGAAGGAGGTTCGCTTCAATCTGTACACCTCTGTAATATTCCGGTTTACCCTTCTGAACACCGCAGCCAAGTACATGGGATACGGTCATACCGGTAATACCGAGTTTCATCATGGCTGATTTTAATGCCTCGAATCTTGCTTCCTTACAGATAATTTCCACCTTGGTGTACTTATGTCCGTCACCGGAGAATGTCGGCATCTTGGTTACCGGAATTGCTTCCGCTGCCGGTACATCACCTGTTACTCTGACAGGACCTGCCGAAGCACCTTCCCCGAAGGCTCCTTCAATCACCTTGGCACCGCCTGCTACCTCAACTGCACTCTCAACCGGTACATCACCTGTAACAACTGTCTCGCCCGCTTCGCCTTCTTCCACATATTCAGGAAGCATTGCAAATCCTGCATAAGCACTCGGAAGACCATGTTCGGTTGCATCCAGACCGGTAATTTCTTCTTCTCTCGTAACACGAAGTCCGATAATTCCTCTGATTGCTAAGAATGTAATTGTAATGGTAAGTGCTGTCCAGCATGCTACCGATGCAAAACCTAATAACTGAAGTCCTAAAAGTTTGAATCCTCCGCCGTAGAATAAACCTACGATTGTGTTACCGCTTGCATCTGCGATGGAATATCCGGGAGCAGAAGATGTTGCGAACAAACCGACTGCGATGGTTCCCCAGATACCGTTTAAGCAGTGAACTGCAACTGCACCGACGGGATCGTCAATATGTAATACATAATCCA
>CACZRH010000082.1 GCA_902783455.1 uncultured Lachnospiraceae bacterium
AAATGCATCCGAGTATACGAAAAAAATGTATGACATCAGACAGCGTATAATCAATGGGGCAATACCGATGGGTGGAAGTTTTCTGCTAGCGATGTTTGGCCTGATAATGGTGTTGGTAAGACATAATAAATGGATGTGGATTTTCTTTGGCGTTGGACTTTTGGCGACATTTTATTTCAGTCTCGATACGCTGCCTGCGATTCTTGAATTCAGACAGATGAAGCTTGCAAAGAAGTTTAAGGGGCAGGTCGTAAATACCGATGATTTGGGTAATCAGGAGAAACAGTCCGAAGAAAACGTTTCGGAAGAGGAAGTCCCGGGAGAGGATGTTTCGGAAGACTTGATTCCGGAAGACTTGATTTCAGAAGAGGAGAATGAAAAAGACGCAATTACGGAAGAAAAAACAGCAAAAGACGAGAAGGAATAAAGGAGCAATTATTTCAGAATGAACAATACTGATATTTTGGAGTTAAAGAAACGATATAAAAAGGATAATTCCATAACCCGCATTAACGGCTGTTATGTGCTTGGAATGGAGAAAAAAATTCAGACTTATATAGACGGATGGTTTTCCGATCTGGATGATTCGGAACAGTTTAAGTATCTGGAGCTTGTAAAAAAAGGCTTCAGCGGTGTTTTGGGGAAAAATCTTCAGACACTGGATTTTAAAAGGGAAGCGGGCGAGGAAAATGCCAAAAGCATGATGTCGCTTTTGGCGCTTCGTGACTCGGAATTAAAGAAGAAAGATATTCTGGATGCATTTTATCAAAGCATTATTGAAAAATATTTAAGCCTTACCAATTATCTGATTCTGATTATTCATGATGTTTACGACATTCCTGCCATGGGAACGGATAAGATGGAGCAGGGGGAATCGGAGGAAACCTATTCCTATATTTACTGTTTGATCTGTCCGGTAAATCTTTGCAAACCGGGGCTTTCCTACCATGAGGATACCAATGTGATTGCCAAGCGTGAACGTGACTGGGTGGTGGAAATGCCGGAAGTGGGATTTTTGTATCCTGCATTTAATAACCGGAGTGCGGATGTGAATCAGCTGATGTACTACTGTAAGGATCCGAAGGCAAATCATACGGAGTTAATCGAGGATGTTCTGGGCTGCATCAGTCAGCCGTCCATGGATGATGAAAAAGAGGTATTTCATCAGATTGTGGAAGATGTAATTAATGAAACAAAGGAATATGATACCTTTGAAGTGGTACGCGCCATCAATGACGGTTTGGCAGAACTTGCGGAAGAACATGTATCGTCAGAACCGCTTGTGATTGATAAAAAAGGACTTACCGATATTATGCGGGATGCGGGTCTGAAAGAGGAGCATCTGCAGGTATTTGAAGAGCGTTTCGATAAGGAAGCCGGAGAGGATGCTACCTTTAAAGTGGATTCTTTGCGAGAAAAGAAGAATATGACCATGAAATCCGATGATGTCAAGATTATGGTGAAACCGGAAAGTGCCGACTTGGTCGAAATCCGTGAGATTGACGGTAGAAAATGCATTGTCATTCCAATGAATTCGGATATGGAAATCAACGGAATCATGAAGCGGATTATTGAAGAATTGAAAGAATAAATGCAATGATGTATAATTTTAATTGTTTCAGGTAATTGTTCGGAGGGGACGAAAATGTTTATTATTCTTGCAGGTATTATAGGAATTGCCATTATTGTTGCTGTAGTTGCTGCTATCTCAACGGTTGTATCCACCATTGGATTCGTAGCGGCAAGAGAGGATGAGCAGGAGTAAAATTATATTTTAATTGATTTTGCCTGTTGTTTCGCTTTTTATAAAATATTTAAAATGTATTGAAAAGTTTTCATGACGATCCGGGGGATAAAAATGGCAGAAGGAAAAGAGAGATTATCGGGAAGTGAAGCGGTTTTAATGAGAATTCTCTGGGAAGAGGATTGCGATATGTCCATGCATGAACTGATGGACGAGGCAGCTTATAAAACCGGAAAGGTTTGGGCGAAGCAGACGGTTTCCACATTGTTAATGCGAATGGAGGAAGCAGGTTTCGTTACAAAATATCGTGAGGGAAGAATTTTTTATTATCATGCCGAAGTTAAGGCGAAGAATTATAAGGGGGAAGAAACCGTGAAGTTCTGC
>CACZRH010000083.1 GCA_902783455.1 uncultured Lachnospiraceae bacterium
CCGGACAAAACTGTGTCTTTTCGCTTTGCTCAAATACACAGTGCTACGCACTTCACAACCGCCGTAAACCGTCAGCCTGCAAGTAAACTTGCGTCTGCCGTTCTTCGGCGGTTGCTTCGTTTTGTCCTAAACACAAAAATCCCGCCTCATTGTTCCAATGAGACGGGTTGTAATTGCAATCCGCGGTACCACTCATCTTCATCCTTACAGGATGCCCTCAGCAAGCTCCAACAAGCTCTTTGCTTTAACGCAGCAAGTACGGGAAACATCTACTCAAGAATCAAACTACATTTGTCGTTGCATTCTTTTTGGTGCCCCGGCTCGGAAGGGATCACTTTATGCCGTCCATTACTGTCTCACACCTACCGACAGCTCTCTGAAAATCGACAGTGCACAAGTCGTCTTCGTCACAGCCTTTCACTATCTGATAAAATAGCACTGCTATTTCATTTTGTCAATTCTTTTTTTCCAATCGACGGATTATTCATTCAAAGGCTCATCTGCATTGATAAAGTAGCTGCTTCCGTCAATACCGTCCTTATCGCTTTCCGCGCTGCCCCAGCAAAGCTTTCCGTCTTCAAAGTAGAAATAACCGGCACCATCGGTATAGACGGTTTCATCGGTATAGTTCTCTTCATCGGTATAGGTACGAATGTAATAGGTGCAGTCACTGTACTCGCAAAGACCTGTGGAATCATAGTAGGTTGCTGTCATGTTCCAGTTTGCGCTCTCAAATGCGCTGCTTCCCCAGTGAACCTCAACATTATAGGTATTTTCACCAGCCGGTGTGAACGTAATATATCCTCTTCCGGAGAGTTCTTCAGCCCAGGTTCCGGTAAAATCCGGTGCTGCCGGCTGCTCTTCCACTACAGTCTCCGATGCTTCTGCGGGCTTTACCTCAACACTGGTTACCTCTGCTACAGGAGCCGGTTCGGATGTAGCCGTTGTCGTATTCGATGTTGTACATGCAGCGATGCTTAAAACAAGAGCGCCTGTTAATGCAAGTGAAAGAATTTTCTTTTTCATGATTTTCCTCCGTAATTCTCTTTTACAATTGTGTTTTCATTTTCGTTTTTTCGTTTCTAACCCACATTATAGTGTTTCGTAAATGGAAATCAATCCACTACATATACATATTTTACAATACAAACAACACTTTTTTGTGCAATTTTTATATCCGATTTTTCTGTTGCCTTTTTTCATTTTTCATTTCAGCTGCCTGCTTATGTCTTTCAGCCTTCTTATTCGGCGCTTATTCACCTTCCCGGACTCCTTTTTCGCCAAGTGCCAAAAGTACGAAGAAAATCGGCGTCACGCAGATTTGCTGAAAACTGAAAAACTGGTTCACGAAATACAATAATACCGTAAGAAATCCAATAAAGGCGACGGGATTTTTCCGAATCTTCTTTCCAAATGCAGCAAAAGCGGAAGCAAAAATTCCCATATAGAGGAAAAGTCCCGGGAAGCCCAGTTCGATCAGCATGGTAATCCACTCGTTATGTGCATTGGAAAACATTGAATCCTCATACTCGCCGCTTTGTGTAATCACCATACCCAGATCGGTATACCAGGGACCGTAACAGTCCGGGCCGATGCCGAATAAAAAGTCCTTCACATTCCCGGAAAAATAATTTTTCAGGCTTTCCTTCCAAAGAATTCCGCGGTAACTTCCCCATTCATCACTGAACCGAAGCAGGCCTTTTGCTCCGAGCAGGTTCCATACAGAATCGGAAACCTGGCATAAAAGGAATATCAGCAAAGCACCGCCGGCAAGCGCAATCGGAATGATTCGAAGGGTCAGGGACAGTCCCTTGGGAAGAATTTTATCCCCTTTCTTCAGACGCAGATTCAATACGATAATCGCCGCCAAAAGAATAACCGTCGGAATGTACCAAAGCGGAGAATAAACGGTATTCGGGGTATCCAGATGCATCGGCTCTATTAAATCAACGCGAAACAGTGTCATCTGCGTCCAGAAAATACAGATGCAAAAAAGAATCTGCAGATATCTTGTAATATGCTCCAGCGTATCGGACAGGATAAATAAAAGCGCTAAAAGGCCTGCGCCCAGTGCAAGGATTCCGCTTCGGCTGCCCTGCAGAAAGATTGCTGCAAATGCAAGATACAATCCGATTCCCCATAACGTCCGCACCCAGAATATTTTCGAAAAAACATACAGGTAGATTAAAACCGGCAATAAGCAGACCAGATAGCCGCAAAGCCAGTTAATGTTTCCGATGGTACCGAGTAGATTTCTTCTGCTCCATGAAAACCAGTCCAGTCCTTTATAGAATCCGAGCGGATCGTTTCCGGTACGGTTTAATACCACGAGTATGCTTTCCGCAATTAACGCTGCAGCTGCATAATACCAGACACTCTTTCCCTTATCCCATCCGATTCGTACAAAGAAATAACCGAATACCATCAGTCCCTGCGTAATCAGTCCCATCTCCCAGCCGCCGAATCCGCGGATGGCATCCGATTTATAGGAACATGTCAGGAAGGAAACTACGTTCCAAAGACCGTATGCGATAACAAAAGCATCCAGAAGACCACGGGTTTTCCAGACTTTTGCAAAAAATCCCGATGATCCGATTTTCTTTTTCAGAATGATTCCGACAATGACCAAAATCACTGCAATCCCCAAAAACAACAGCGAAATGTTTCTGTAAAAAACGACTTTATAAGCCGCCAGATAAACAAACCGGTCCCTGACATACAGCGGAAAAACCGCCAGAATCATAAAAAGATAGGCACCTGTTGCATAGGTAAAAAGCTCCTCGTAAAGGATTTTTTCGCTGCTCTTTTTGGAAATGCTTTTATTCGGTTTACTGCTTTGCTTCTTACTTTTCTTTCCCATTTTTATCTTTCAAACAATATTTTTATATGCG
>CACZRH010000084.1 GCA_902783455.1 uncultured Lachnospiraceae bacterium
ATGTTACAGGGACTCGGGGCGGAACGCGCGGAGAGTCTTTGTAATCTCTTCTGTGAGGAAGTAAGAATGAAAGCAGGTATGGAAGGGTATCATCCGCATCCCAGATTTTCGCCGGGATTCGGGGATTTGCCAATCACGGTACAAAAAGAATTTCTGAATTTGCTGGATGCCGGAAGGCGCATGGGAATTACGCTCGGTGATTCGTATCTGATGTCGCCTTCAAAGTCGGTGACAGCGATTATCGGACTGGAGAAAAACGGTGATAATTCAACAGCACCGGCCGAAGACTGAGAGTATTTTGAAACTTGATTATAAATTGGAAGTGGAAATAAAGCAGAAATAAAACTTGTGCAAAAAGGGAATTAACATGAATGTATTAGAGTACTTAAAAGATCATTTCGTAATCCTGGACGGCGGGATGGGAACCCTGCTTCAGGAAGCGGGCTTAAAGCCGGGGGAGCTGCCGGAACGCTGGAATGTGGAGCATCCGGAAGAAATCGTGCGGATTCAGAAAGCGTATTTTGATGCGGGAAGCAACATCGTTCTTTCCAATACCTTTGGTGCGAATAACCTGAAATTCGGGGAAGAAGAGCTGGAAACGCTGGTTACGGCGGCGATTGCGAATGCGAGAAAAGCGGCAGAGGAAAGCACCGGGACGCAGGAAAAATTTGTGGCGCTCGATATCGGCCCCATTGGAAAGTTGTTAAAACCTTACGGCGATTTTGAATTCGAGGATGCTGTTGCAGCCTATGCGAAAACCGTGCAGATCGGAACAAAGGCCGGCGCGGATTTAATCTTTATTGAGACAATGAATGATTCCTACGATACGAAGGCGGCACTGCTTGCGGCGAAAGAAAATTCCGGCCTTCCCGTTTTCGTATCCAATGCATATGGAAGCGACGGAAAGCTGATGACGGGTGCTTCTCCTGCAGCGATGGTTGCGATGCTTGAAGGCATGCATGCAGATGCTGTCGGTGCGAACTGTTCGCTCGGCCCGGAACAGTTGACCGGTGTAATTGAGGAATATCTGGAATATGCCTCCGTCCCTGTTTTGGTAAAACCGAATGCAGGGCTTCCCAGAAGCGAAAATGGCAAAACCGTCTATGATGTTATGCCGGATGAGTTTGCGCAGTCCGTGAAAAAGCTTTTGGAAAAGGGTGTACGGATTACGGGCGGATGCTGCGGAACCAGACCGGAATTTATTAAAGAAGTAAGTACGGTTGCCAAAGAATTAACTCCGAAACCGCTGACGGAGAAATCAAAATCCCTGGTATCTTCCTATACGCATGCGGTGGAATTTGGAAATGCTCCGATTTTAATTGGAGAGAGAATCAATCCGACCGGAAAGAAACGCTTTCAGCAGGCACTTCGGGAGGGGGACATTGATTATATTTTAAATGAAGCATTAAAGCAGCAGGATGCCGGAGTGCAGCTCTTAGATGTGAATGTCGGACTTCCGGAAATCGATGAAGTTAAGCTTTTAGAAAAAGTGACGAAGGAAATACAGGCGGTTTCCGATCTGCCCTTGCAGATTGATACTACAGATGTAGTTGCAATGGAAGCGGCACTTCGATGCTATAACGGAAAAGCCATGGTGAATTCCGTTAACGGCAAGGAAGAAGTGATGAATGAAATCTTTCCATTGGTTGCCAAATACGGCGGGTTTGTCGTGGCCTTAACGCTGGATGAAGGAGGAATTCCTGCAACGGCGGAAGAGAGAGTTGCGATTGCAGAAAAGATTATTAAAAAGGCCGCTGAATACGGAATTGCAAAGAAGGATCTGATTTTTGACCCGCTTGCCATGACAATTTCTGCGGATACAAAAGCAGCGCTTGCCACAATCGGAGCGGTGCATAAAATCCGCACGGAACTCGGAGTAAATACATCGCTCGGTGTTTCAAATGTTTCATTCGGACTGCCGGTCCGGAATATCATTACTTCCACGTTTTTCGCACTTTGCTTAGAGGAAGGCCTTTCCGCCGCAATCATGAATCCTTATTCGACGGAAATGATGAATGTTTATTATGCATTCAAAGCGCTCCGTGACATGGATGAAAACTGTATGGAGTATATCGAATACGCTTCGAATCTGCCAACGCTGCAGCCGGTGACGGGAGCCGGCAACCCTGCGGCAGGTGCTGCCGGAGGAAATACGGGAGCGACCGGGGCAGGAGGGACTGCAGGAGCAGGAGGTACGACGGCAAACGGTCAGACCGGCGCAAACGCAGGTACTGCCGGAGGAGCAGGTGCACAATCAGGCGGGAAAAATGCTCTCTCACCCCTTCAGAATGCCATCGTCCGCGGATTAAAAGAAAAGGCGGGAAGTCTTACGAAGGAGCTTTTAAAAGAACAAAAGCCGCTCGAAATTATTCAAAGCGATGTTATTCCAGCACTCAACATTGTGGGCGAGGATTTTGAAAATAAAAAAGTGTATCTTCCGCAGCTTTTAATGGCGGCAGAGGCGGCCAAAGCGGCATTCGAGGAAGTAAAGAAGCTGATGGCGGCACAGGAGGGTGCAGAAACGTCTGAAGGGAATGGAGGAAAAGCTGCCGGAGAGAATGCAGGAGAGAATCCCGTAAGTACCGGCGAAACCGATTCAGATAAAAATCAGGGAAGCAGCATGCCGGTTGTCATCGCAACGGTTCACGGTGACATTCATGACATCGGGAAAAACATCGTGAGACTGATTCTGGAAAATTATGGTTTTGCGGTAAGTGACCTGGGCAAAGATGTCCCGGCGCAGGATATCGTGGAGGAAGTAATAAGACTTCATGCCCCGCTGGTCGGATTGAGTGCCCTGATGACAACGACCGTGCCGGCCATGGAAGAGACGATTAAGCTTTTAAGAGAAAAGGCTCCGTGGGCGAAAGTCTGCGTGGGCGGAGCTGTTTTAACGCAGGAATATTCCGACATGATCGGTGCGGACAAATACTGCAGGGATGCAATGGAAACCGTGCGGTATGCGGAGAGTTTGCGTGATGCGTAAGTTCTTTCTCTACAGTAAGAAAAGTTACTAAAAAATGATTCAGAATAGTGCGAACGTTGTAAGTATTTTATATTGAATTTGAAAAATAATCATACTATAATACACACGTTGCAAGTTAAAAGGAATCGTATTTAATATAATTTATTGTTTATTAGGAGGGAAAAATGACTTACGAAGAATTAGTTAAATTGGCTAAAGACAGTTATGGCAAAGCAGATGCTGCTAAAGTAAAAGAGCATGTTGCAATTCAGTTCAACGTAACAGGCGAGGCAGCCGGTGCATTTTATCTTGAAGTAAAAGACGGACAGGTTTTCGTTGAGCCTTATGAATATTATGACAGAGATGTTTTAGTAACTGCAGAAGATAAGGTTTTGGCAGACATCATCTCCGGAAAGCTTTCCATCGAAAAAGCATATCTTACCAAGAAGGTACAGGCAGAGGGCAACCTTAAGAAAGCTCTTCTTTTAAAGGATCTCGTAATGAAGAAGGAAGCTAAGAAAGCTCCTGCAAAGAAAGCTCCCGCTAAGAAGGAAGCTGCAGAGAAGAAAGCTCCCGCTAAGAAGGAAGCTGCAGAGAAGAAAGCTCCTGCAAAAAAGGCTCCTGCTAAGAAAGCAGCTGCTAAGAAGGAAGACAAATAATTCGATTTGTCGTTTTGAAAAGAAATTCTTTAAAACCGTTCGATTTTATCGGACGGTTTTTTTGTGCATGCGTGAATAATGAAAATGGCAGTTTCGTTGCATACGGGTAAAGTGCGAATTAATTCTTCTTTACTCGATTTCCATTCCTTCTTGTGATATAATTAACAATTAGGGTTATGATTTTTATGGAAATATTTTTTATCAGATACTTTTTTATATAGACGGATTATTCCGGAGGAGACAATATGTTTCGTGATAAAAAATTGGTTGCAATGTGCACATCCAGAGTTTTTGATTCTCAGATTCATCAGCTGGTTCAGAATCTGAACGAAAAGTTGACAGAGAACAATGCGATGCTTCATGTTTTCGCACTCAATTCCGATGTTTACTGGGAGGAAGATTCCATCTCTGCCGAAGCTGCGGTGTTTGAGCTTTTGCCTTACAACAAGCTGGATGCGATTCTGATTATGGATGAGGCGATTAAAAGCCGGACCATTTCCACGAAAATTATTGAGCGGGCGAAGGCAAACAATGTTCCCGTTGTTGTTGTGGACGGGAAATACGAAGGCGTTCCCTGCATCAATTTTGATTACGAAAAAGGCTTTGAACTGATTGCGAGACACATGTTTGAAGAACATCATATCAAAAAGCCGATTATGATGGCGGGAATTCCGGGCAATCCGTTTTCCGAAACCAGGGAGAGAATTTTTCAGAAATTGTGTGAGGAATTCGGCATCCCGTTTGATGAAAGTATGATCAGTTACGGGATGTTCTGGGCACAGCCCTGTATTAAAGCCATGCAGCAGGTAATGGATTCCGGAAGGGAATTTGACTCAGTCATCTGTGCAAATGACATCATGGCAATTAATGTCTGCGATTTTCTTTCGAAATACGGAATAAAAGTTCCGGAAGATGTTCTCGTTTCGGGATTTGACGGAATTGAGGAAACCTATTTTACATCGCCGTTAATTTCCACGGCAAGCTGCGAAACTGCTCTGCTTGCAGATGAGTGCGTGGAGAAGGTATTAAAAATACTTGACGGGAAAGAGGTTGAGGATACCTACATTCTTCCGAAGCTGACACCGAATGAGTCCTGCGGATGCCCTTCCTGTATGAAGGACTCCAAGGTCATCTTAAGCATGTTTAACAATAATTTCTATCGCCATCAGGATGATTACCGGGCACTTTACAATGTTGCATCCGACATGCATATCAGTCAGTCCAATCAGGAGATGATTCGAAAACTCAACCATTACCAGATGCAGAATCTTCTTTGCATTGTTTCGAAGGAATGCTTTGAATATCATACAAACTACTTTTTGAAGGAGAAAAATCCCGACTGGATTCGGGATCTGCTCTTAATTTATGATTCCGAGAATCCCGCACAGGAAGGCGAAGAGACAATGTTTCGTCTGTTCCCGGACCAGTGCGGAAACCGTCTTTATGAAATCTCAAATGCAGGCTATCCGTTGATTTACAATGCGCTCGATTATATGAACAAGCCGCTCGGCTTCATTATCTACCATTTTAAGGATTATTCGATTACCGATTATTCCAGAATCGCAGGCATAACCAATGCGGTGAGCCTTGGAATCGGCGGCTACATCAACAACGCAAATCAGCGTGCTCTGCTTGCAAGAATGGATGAAATGTATAAGCGCGACGCCTTAACGGGGCTTTATAACCGTGTTGCGTTCCAGCATGTTTTCCGTGAACTTCGGTTTAATAAGGCCAATCGCGGGAAGGAAATTACGGTAATTATGTCCGATCTGGACGGTTTAAAATACATCAACGACCATTTCGGCCATGCGGACGGTGACAATGCGATATCTTCCGTTGCGAAAGCGCTTAAAAGCGCATGTCCGGAAAATGCAGTCTGTGCACGTTTCGGCGGGGATGAGGTATTTGCCGTCATCATCGGAAAATGTGATTCCAAAGAGATTGTGGAAGGGATTGACCGCGCACTCGAGGAGTATAACCGCAATTCCGGTCTGACGTATTTTGTCACGACCAGCAGCGGATGCTATACCACTGTTCTGGATGACGGCTTTGATATTTTAAAGGCGTTAAAAATTGCAGACGGGGAGATGTATAAGGTAAAAACAGCAAAAAAGCAGCGCTTAAACTAAAAAATTGCTGAATTTACGGAAATTCCCGCATTTTTATCGACAAATACGGGCGGATGTGTGTTATAATGCCAATAGATATTGCATTTTATCCGGGTAACACACACTATATATTGAGGGGCACGGAATGAAAAGATCGAATTTTACATTGCTGAAAATGCTTTTGATGTTCGGGTTGATTCCCCTGGGAGCGACCGTAATCTGTTTCTTTATTCTGACATATTTCAATGTAACCAAACTGGTCAGCAAGAATGTTCGGACCGAACTTTCCCTTTGCAACAAGGAATTTAATAATTATATTACGGGTGCCTATGGTGATACCCTCGGAACCGAGGAGTGGAGCCGCTGGAAGAGTAATGATTTAGTAGACGGTTTTGTGGATGAAGGCATTTACATGACCATTTATTACGGCGATACTTCCTTAATCAGCTCCGTCAAGAATCAGAACGGTTCGAGAATGGAAGGTGTCAAGGCTTCCGATGAAGTAATTTCGCAGGTTTTAAGAGGCGGAAAGCATTATTATGATAAGGTCGAGGAAATCGGCGGTGAAAAATATTATGTGGATTACCGGCCGGTTCATAACGGTGTCGGAAAAAATGTCGGCATGACCTTTATCGGCAAAAAGGTCAGTGTCGTAAAGGCAGATAATTTCCGCGTTATCCTGCGTGTTATGGCCTGCGGAATCGGTTTGATGGTTGTATTTTCCTTTGTTATCATTCTGGTTGCCAGGGTTGTTAAAAAGCCGTTTGAGGATATGGCAAATGCCCTTGAGATCTGTGCGGAAGGTAAGGTCAGCAAGGAATTTGCATTACACAGTATCGTAAGAGAAAATCAGAAGATGATTTATTCTCTCGGACAGTTCCAGGAGAGCTTAAACGGAACCGTTTCGGAAGTAAAAAATGCGACACAGGTAATCGGGGACAATGTTCATTCGGTGAATACGCTTGCGGAAGATACCCAGACCGCAGCAAATCATATTTCCTCCGCGGTTGAGGAACTGGCACAGGGTGCGCAGAGTATGGCAGAGAGCGTACAGGATGTGAATTTAAAAGTTTCCGATATGGGCGATTATGTTGCTGATATCGAGGGCAATGTTCAGCGGCTGTCCGATTCTGCGGATGAGATGAATCAGATTAATAATAATGCAACACAGAGCATGGGTCAGGTACTGACCTCCTTCAAGGATACGATTGAAGCCGTTAACAGTATTACGGATCAGATTCTTCGTACCAACGACTCCATTGAAAAAGTAAATGAAGCGGTTGAACTGATTATCAGTATCGCGAGCCAGACCAAGCTCCTTTCCCTGAATGCTTCCATTGAGGCGGCAAGAGCAGGGGAATCCGGAAAAGGTTTTGCGGTTGTTGCAAAGAGTATCGGAGAGTTGTCCTTAAAATCCAATGAAGGTGCAACCAGTATTCAGCAGATTGCTAAGGAAGTTTTGGCGAACTCCGAAGAAAGCGTGAAGCTGGCGAGCAATATCCGTACCGTTATTGAAGAGAGTCAGATGGATATTGAGAAGACCAGTCGCGAATTCGAAGCATTGAATCAGGCAATTGAAGCAAACGTTCAGGCGATTCAGGAGGTACGTGAAAATACGAAGAAACTTGCGGAAATCAAGGAAGCAATTATTTCCAATGTCAGCGATCTTTCCGCAATATCCGAAGAAAATGCGGCTTCCTCCGAAGAGGTCAGCGCTTCGATTGAATCCGTTTCCGAGAACGTAAATGAGATTTCCAGAGAAATGTCCCAGATGGAAGATTTGTCAGGACATTTATCCGATACGGTTTCGTTCTTTAGCTAGGGTTCACACAGCAATAACAAATAAAGGAAAACTGTATAAATCGAAATTCGCAGGAACAATATAATTAAAAAAATTGAAAACTAAAATGATATCAAAACAGGCAAAGGAGACAGACTATGGTAGAACAGAGCATTGAATTTCGTTATGACACGCAGCTTTTGCTGGATTTCTATGTAGAAGACGGAGAGGATGCCGATGATG
>CACZRH010000085.1 GCA_902783455.1 uncultured Lachnospiraceae bacterium
ATACCGGGAAAATGTAAATAAGGCACTGGAATTTTTAAACGGTAATTACGGAAGCATTTTAAAATCGTTAGAAGAGCAGATGAAGGATGCGAGTGAGCGGCTTGCTTTCGAGGAGGCTGCGGAAATCCGGGAGCTATACTTTAGTGTAAAGAGCGTGGCGCAGAAACAGAAAATAACGGATTATGAGGGAGAAGATAAGGATTACATCGGTCTTTCGAAGAATGAAAAAGATGCGCTCATGCAGGTGTTTTTTGTGCGTGCCGGCAAACTGATCGGGCGGGAACATTTCTATTTGGAAGACAGTGCAGAAGAGTCGGATGAAGAAATTATGACTTCGTTTATAAAGCAGTTTTATGCGGGTACACCGTACATCCCGACGGAAATTTTTATCGCATATGAACTTGAGGAAAAGAAAGTTTTAGAGGAATGGCTGTCCGAAAAAAGAGAGCGGAAAGTTTCCATCATCAGCCCGAAAAAAGGACAGAAAGAAAAACTCCTGGATCTTGCAACGCGCAATGCCGCGCTGATTCTTGGTCGCGACAGTGAAAAAATGAAACGGGAAGAGGCAAGAACCATCGGAGCCGTTCATGAAATAGAGTCGCTTCTCGGAATTCCTTCCATTGAACGTATGGAAGCATTTGACATCTCCAATACCTCCGGATTCGCGAATGTTGCAAGTATGGTGGTGTTTGAAAAGGGCAAGCCGAAACGCAGTGATTATCGGAAATTCCGTATGAAAACCGTTACGGGTCCGGATGATTACGCATGTATGAGAGAAGCCCTGATGAGAAGGTTTGAACATGGGCTTGCGCTTCAGGGGGAAATTGTGGAAAATAGTAGTAAGGACAGCTTCGTGAAATTTCCGGATTTACTCTTAATGGACGGTGGAAGAGGTCAGGTAAACATAGCCGAGGAGGTTTTGGCAAATCTCGGGATTCATGTTCCGGTGTGCGGCATGGTAAAGGATGATAATCACCGGACGAGGGGTGTTTATTTTCGCAATGTGGAGATGCCGATTGATACGAAATCAGAAGGATTTAAACTGATTACCAGAATTCAGGATGAGGCGCACCGGTTTGCAATTGAGTATCACCGTTCTCTTCGGACCAAAGCGCAGGTGCATTCCGTTCTGGATGAAATTCCGGGAATCGGAGAGAAGCGGAGAAGGGCATTAATGAAGTCTTTTTCTTCCATTAATGATTTAAAGAATGCAAGTGTTGAGGAAATTGCAGCGCTGCCGGAAATACCGTTGAATGTTGCGCAGGGAATCTATGATTTTCTGCATGGAAACGAGGGAAAAAACGATGGACAATAATGACAGAATTTTTTTGAAGGATCTCGGAAACCGGCTGATGCTGGAATTTGAAGAAATTCTGAATCTTTATGAGGCACTGCTTACGGAAAGTCAGAAGGATTACCGGACTTACGGAGCAGACAGCAGGGAGGCCGGAAAAAGAAAATATGAGCTGATGCATCAGATTCAGGAACTGACACCGCCTCTGAAACAGGATTATCTGTTCTTTTCGGAACAGTTATGTTTTCTGCCCGGAAGAACGGAATGGGAGTTGCCTTTTAACGAGCAGTTTGAAGCGGTGGATATTAATGTTGACAGCATGGTAATGGACCGGTTTTTCGGCAGTACCATGGAGTCGATTTACCGGGATATCCGGAAAGCATCGGAAGTAGCCAAGAATGCATTTTTCGGAAATCTTGTCAGGTTTTTTTATGCATGTCCGTGCTGTACAAATTATATGTTTGTTCAAAACGGAGACTATGAAATCTGTCCGATTTGCAAATGGGAAAATGATAAAGTTCAGAATACGGATCCCAGATTCAAAGGCGGTGCCAATAAGGAATGTCTGATCGATTACCGGGTTCAGTTTCGGAGCAGAAGAACAAGGCTTTAATTTTATATAAAACGTTTTGTGTTACCATTCGTTTGGTTTGACGAAAGGATATTGATTGAAAGGGGTAAATATGGGAAAAAATACTACAATTCTAAAAAAGGGAAAATATCTGATGTGTGCTCTATTGCTTGCGGGATGTGCGCTATTTACTGCATGCTTTGAAACAGAGCTTGATCATGACGTAAATATGATCGGAAAAGAACAAAGATATCAGGAAACGATTTCCGACACGAAGGATAATGACCGGGAAACGGAAAGCGAACTGGATGCAATTTTGGAAGCAGCGGGTGACGAATCGCTTGCCGATCCGGAAGAGCTGCCGGGAAGTGCAGAGAATAAAGAAAACAAAGTGAATTCGGAGAAGCAGTCCGTAACGGTTAAGGAAAACGCGTCTGAAATACAGGCGGATTCAGAGAAGGGATCCGAACAGGAAATTCTGCCGGAAGAAGTTGGAACAAAAGAGGTTGTTGTTGCAGTTGAGAGACCGGAAGAGAATACGGCAGCTTCGAATCTGAAGTTTCGAAAAAAAAAATATCTGGATGAGCATTATGAAAAGCATGGCGTAGAAATGGGATTTGCCAGTGCGGAGGACTATCTTGCCGCAGCAAACCGTGTGCTGGATAATCCGAATGTGCTTCACAAAAAAGAAAAAGAAGATAATGACGACGTGTATTACGTGGAAGAAACCAATGAGTTTGTGGTGGTTTCCGCAGATGGTTATATCCGGACGTATTTTAATCCGAATGCCGGAATCGATTATTATAACAGGCAGTAAAAAGGAAAGTATAAAAGGTAATATAAAAGGCAGTATATAAGATAAAAAAGAATACAGACAGAAAAAAAGGGTATAGAAAAAATAAGGGAGGGTGCATTTATGCCAAGTATCAGTTTACAGAGAATTGTAGAGAAAGCAAAGCTGGAGCCTCTGACACCGGAGATTCCCATTGAAAAAATCAAAATCAAACAGCCGGATATCAACCGCCCGGCACTCCAGATGGCGGGATTTTTTGAAAACTATGAAGCGACCCGTATGCAGATTATCGGATTTGTGGAATACCGTTACATGGAATCACTCAGTCCGGAACGTAAGGAAGAAATATACAGCAAGCTGTTAAGCTATCCGATTCCCTGTATTGTATTCTGCAGGGATCTGGAACCGGATGAACTTTTCCGCAAAAAAGCGGTGGAAAACGGAGTCCCGCTTTTTAAAACGAAAAATACCACTTCCGTCTTTATGGCGGAGACCATTCGCTGGCTGAATGTAAAACTTGCACCCTGCATTTCCATTCACGGCGTTTTGGTAGATATATACGGAGAAGGTGTACTGATTACAGGTGAGAGCGGAATCGGTAAGTCCGAGGCGGCTTTGGAGCTGATTAAAAGAGGACACCGTCTGGTTACGGACGATGTTGTGGAAATCCGAAAAGTGAGCGAGGATACCTTAATCGGTACCGCACCTGAAACCACGAAGCATTTAATCGAGCTTAGAGGAATCGGCATCGTGGACGTGAAGACACTGTTCGGTGTATCCTCAGTAAAGGAAACTCAGAATATCGATCTTGTCATCAAACTTGCCGATTGGAATAAGGATACGGAATATGACAGACTGGGACTCGAGGAGCAGTATACCGAGTACCTCGGAAACAAGGTGGTATGTCATAACATCCCGGTTCGTCCCGGACGAAATCTTGCAATTGTCTGTGAAACGGCAGCAGTAAACCACAGACAGAAAAAGATGGGCTATAATGCGGCACAGGAACTTTACAAACGAGTTCAGAATTCTCTTGCACAGAAGCGGGAAGAAGAGGACGAGTAAGGAAGAAATAAATCAATATTCAGTCTTCAGGGTAAAATAAATACCCGAAAGAATCACAATATTCTTACATAACGGAGGATTTAAGAATGGCACAGTATGTATTTGCAGTAGATTTAGGCGGAACAACGGTAAAGCTCGGATTGTTTGACGGTGAGGGAAATTTGCTTGAAAAATGGGAAATCGTAACCAGAAAGGAAGACGGTGGAAAGCTTATCCTTCCGGATATTGCGGCAAGCATTACCGAAAAAGCAGCTTCAAAGGGAATTGATAAAAAAGATATTCTCGGAATCGGAATCGGTGTTCCGGGACCGGTGGATTCCAAAGGAACCATTTATAAAGCAGCAAATCTCGGATGGGATGTGTTTAATGTAAGTGAGGTATTAAGCGAACTGTCCGGACTGGAAGTAAAAACCGGTAATGATGCAAATGTTGCAGCGCTTGGTGAAATGTGGAAGGGTGGCGGACAGGGCTATAACAGTATTGTTGCGGTTACACTCGGAACCGGTGTCGGCGGCGGCGTAATCATAGAAGGAAAGCTGGTAGCAGGTTCCACCGGAGCGGGCGGAGAAATCGGCCATATTCATGTGGAAGACAATGAAACCATTACCTGCGGATGCGGAAAATGCGGCTGCTTAGAGCAGTATGCTTCCGCAACCGGAATTGCAAGGCTCGCCAATGAACGGCTTGCTCAGGATGATATGCCGAGCGTACTTAGAGATATGGAAAAAGTGGATGCAAAAGCTGTGTTTGATGCAGTAAAAGCAGGTGACAGACTTGCGATTGAGGTTGCGGAAATATTCGGAATGTATCTCGGAAAAGGACTTGCGGCAGTTGCGGCAGTGGTTAACCCGGAAGCATTCGTAATCGGCGGTGGTGTCAGCAAAGCCGGAGAAGTGCTTTTTGACTACATCGAAAAGAATTATGTGAAATATGCGTTCCATGGAACCCGCAATGCAAAATTCTGTCTGGCAACTCTCGGAAATGATGCCGGAATTTACGGTGCAGCGAAGCTGATTCTTGAGTGATGCTGCATTGGGCGGCAACCGGTTCCCGGAAAGAAAAAGTGAGTGAAGAATAAGCGGAAAGAAGTATAAACGGAAAGAACGAAAATCTCCGGCAGCAAATTGGTTAAGGAAAGTAGAAATCAGAAAAACGGGATATAAGGGATGACAGAAGCACAAAAAAAATCACTTTTCGATATCGTGGAAACAGATCGGATCCGATTCGAAGAGCCCATGAATAAACATACCACTTTTCGCATCGGCGGAAATGCGGAATGTTTTGTATGTGTTCAAAGCATTGGAGAAATGGCGGATCTGAATGAATTTTGCAGGAAAGAGGGGATTCCGTTTTTTCTGCTTGGAAAGGGCAGCAATCTTTTAGTATCTGACCGGGGAATTCCCGGTGTAGTTGCTTATTTCGGAGAGGAAATGAGCAGTATTTCCGAAAATGACGGCATGATTGTCGCGGAAGCGGGAGCAACACTTGCGGCGGTTGCTAATTTTGCGCTTCAAAAAGGGCTTACCGGATTTGAATTTGCTGCAGGTATTCCAGGAAGCGTGGGCGGTGCCTTACGCATGAATGCCGGGGCTTACGGGTCTGACATGTCACAGGTTGTGGAATGGGTGCGTGTTTTGGAACCGGATGGAAAAATAAAAACGCTGACCAAAGAAGAAATGCAATTCGGATACCGTTATTCCGTTTTGCAGGAGATTGATTATATTGCGCTTGCTGCGGGGATTGGTCTGGTTTCCGGCGAACCGGAAAGAATCCGGGAGGCCATGCTGGATTTGGCAAACCGCCGCAGGGAAAAACAGCCGTTAGAATATCCGTCTGCGGGAAGTACCTTTAAACGGCCGGAGGGAAATTTTGCGGGAAAACTGATTACGGAGGCCGGTCTTAGCGGTCAGAGAATTGGGGATGCGGTTGTCAGCGAAAAACATAACGGATTTATTATCAACGAGGGCTGCGCCACGGCAGAAGATGTGAAGCGCTTAATCGAAATTGTCAGAAGAAAAGTATATGAGAATTCCGGAATTTTACTGGAACCGGAAGTAATCATGGTGGGAGATTAAAATGCGATTTGTTATTGTTACTGGAATGAGTGGTGCCGGAAAACTGACGGCGCAGAAAATGCTGGAGGATCTGGGATATTATTGTGTGGATAATCTTCCTGTTCCGCTAATCAGTAAGTTTGTAGAACTGATTTTGGAACCGAATCGGGAAATCACGAAGGTGGTTCTCGGAATTGATGTCCGCGCGGATCAGTCCTTTGATGAGGTTCAACAGGCTCTGGACGAATTAAAGAAAAAAAATTTCCCTTACGAAATTCTTTTTATGGATTCTTCGGACGAGACGTTGCAAAAACGCTATAAGGAATCCCGAAGAATGCATCCGCTGGCGCCGAATGGAAGGGTAATCGACGGAATTAACAAGGAACGTGATATTTTGAAAAAAATCAAATCCGAATCGGATTACGTAATCGATACTTCCCGCCTTTTGACCCGCGAGCTGAAAGTGGAGCTGGAAAATATTTTTGTTAAAAATGAGAATTATAATTCCCTGATGGTCAATATCGTATCGTTTGGTTTTAAGCATGGGCTTCCGGCGGATGTCGATCTGGTATTCGATGTGCGTTTCCTTCCGAATCCGTATTATGTGGAGGAGTTGAAGGAAAAAACGGGAAATGATAAGGAAGTCCGGGATTATGTCATGGCGAACGAGGAAAGCAGGATTTTTCTGGAAAAACTAAAAGACATGCTTCTGTTTTTGATTCCGAATTATGTGAAAGAAGGAAAAAATCAGCTTGTAATAGGAATTGGTTGTACCGGTGGTCGCCACAGAAGTGTTACTTTGGCAAATGAGCTTTATGCTCAGTTAAAAGATCACGGGACATTTGGGTTAAAAATAGAGCACAGGGATATCAGGTAACCATATGACATTTTCGCAGGAAGTCAAAGAAGAGCTTGCCCGTCATATACCCAAAGCACGGCATTGTCAGATTGCGGAATTCGCTGTTTTGCTTTCTCATTTTGGAATGATTTCGGACGAAAACGGAGAAAAAAGACTGATTATTTCCTGCGAACAGGAAATGATTGCCAGAAAATGCTTTACATTGACGGAAAAAACATTTAATATTATTTGTGGTCTGCAAAAAAATGACCGGGGTTATCGGATTGAACTTGTCGGAGCGGATGAAATTAAGGATATCCTTTCGGCGGTGAAGATGTATTCCGGTGATGATTCGTTGTTTCAAAAGAGCGAAAAAGTCAGTTCCGTTTTACTGAAAACGGAATGCTGCAGGCGGGCATTTTTGCGCAGCAGCTTTTTATGTTGCGGTTCCATATCGGATCCTGAAAAAGGATATCATCTGGAATTTGTTTTAAAATCATCCGAAGAAGCGGATCAGATCTTTGAAATACTGAAGGATTTCGGAATTCATTCCCGAATCGTTCTTCGTAAGAAGTATCATGTGGTATATATCAAAGAGGGATCGGCTATTGTGGAGCTTTTGAGCATTCTCGGAGCGCATGTATCCATGATGAATCTGGAGAATTTCAGAATTCTGCATGAAATCAAAGGGGTTACCAACCGACGGGTGAATTGTGAAACCGCGAATCTTTTAAAAAGTGTTAATGCGGCAAATTCACAGATTGAAGATATAGAATATATTGAAAATACGGTGGGATTATCCGCCCTCCCGCCGAATTTACGTCAGATGGCGGAGGTCCGATTGGAACATCGGGATGCGTCATTAAAGGAACTGGGGGAGTTTCTTTCGCCGCCGGTCGGGAAATCCGGAGTTAATCATCGACTTCGTAAAATCCAGGAGTTTGCGGCAAAACAACGGGGTAACAATTAGAGAAGGTTTGCACGAGTCAATGGGACATGATGAAGCAACAAGGAGGAAATAATCATGATTTCAAAAGAAATGACCGTTAAGCTTTCGGGAGGAATGGAAGCAAGACCTGTGGCTGTTTTGGTTCAGGTCGCAAGCCAGTACGAGTCTTCTGTATATTTACAGGTAGGCGAAGGAAAAAGAGTGAATGCAAAGAGTATCATGGGTATGATGAGCCTTGGTCTCGGAGCGGGTGAAAAGGTAACTGTTGTTACGGACGGAAGTGACGAGCAGATTGCCATGGATGAAATTGAAAAATATTTAGGCAGCGAGAATGAGTAAAAAGGTACTGTTTGTTTACAATGCGCATGCAGGTCAGGAGCGCATCCGTTTTGCCCTGGTGGATGTTTTGGATATTTTCCAAAAAGCGGGCTATGAAGTAACCGTCCATCCCACGCAGGCAAAGGATGATGCGACGGAGTGCGTAAAACAAAACGACGGGAAATATGATTTGGTGGTATGTTCCGGTGGAGACGGTACTTTGGATGAAGTGGTAAAAGGAATGGGTGACTGCGAATCGAAGGTGCCGATTGGCTATCTTCCGGCAGGCAGTACCAATGATTTCGGGAAAACGCTCGGAATCCCATCTGAATTTACCAAGGCTGCAAAAGTGGTGGTTTCCGGGAAACCCTTCGGCTGTGACGTTGGGACCTTTAACGGAAACCCTTTTATTTATATCGCCGCATTCGGTGCCCTTACGGAAGTGTCCTATGGTACCAACCAGAAAGTAAAGAATATTTTCGGTCATATGGCGTATGTCATTGAGGGCATCAAAGCAATCGGAATGGGCAATATGAAACCGTATACGATGAGCATCGTGACGAATAACCAGCTGATTCGGGATACTTTTATTTACGGAATGGTCAGCAATACGGTTTCCATCGGTGGAGTAAAGCTAACCGGTAAGGGAATTAAGTTAAATGATGGAGAATTCGAGGCTTTGTTCGTAAAATACCCGGATGATCCGGTAGAGATGAATTCCTTACTTTCTTCCCTTCTTGCACAGGAAGAGGATCCGGAGCATATGTATTATTTCCGCGCATCGGAAATTCATATTCTGGCGGACGAAGAAATTCCATGGACACTGGACGGGGAAAACGGAGGATTCCATCTGGAAGCCGATATCAGGAATTTAAAGGAACATGTTCAGATTATAGCGCCGGAAGGTGTAAAAGCATTCTGAAAAAGACAAAATAAAGAGAAAATACGAAAAGCAATTAATAAATACTAAGGATAGAAGTTTAGATAAAAAATGAGAAAGGTCGACAAATTGTCGACCTTTCTAAATAGGAGAAAATGAAAAAAATCTAGAAAATGAGGAGCCCCCGGTCATCCGGGGAAATTTTTCTATCAACTTTTTTACTATCTTTACTATATCAGTGATTTATGAATAAAGTATGAATAAAAACAGAAGAATTTGTCAAAGCTTTGTGTTGTAATGAAGGCTTTTCGGAAGCGCTTTTTATGGTTGATTTAGAGCAGAAAAAATGATAAAATTATTCCGTATGATTTAGTTTTATTTTTTCTGTTTTATTTTGTATGAATTTGTATTATTTATCTTCTCAGCACGCAGTCGGAGGATGGTTATGGATAATTTTGTGGATAAACTTTCGCAGAAAATCAATGCACAGGAGATGATAAAGGCGAATGCACAGGCGGAAGCCAATGAAATGCAGCGTCTCCAGGAACAGGTTGCCCAGTATGAGGCAATTTTGCAGGATATGCGGAAATTAAATTACAAGAATTCCGAGCTGACGGACAAGATTAATACTCTTGTTGATGAAAGTGTGCAGAAGGTTCAGAATGCTCACGCAAGCGGTGAGAATGTCGAAGGAGCCAATATTTCATCGGATCTTTCGGATGCCATTATGATTGCGGTGGATGAAGCGCTTCGCGGAATGGATGTCGGAAACAGCCTGAATGAATCTGTAAACAATACCCTTATGGTTCCGGTAGACCAGATGAAACAGTCCAGTTTAATGGTTTCGGATTCTGTCACAGAAGTCAGACAGATTGCGGAAGATGTCAGAAATTCCGTGGATGAAGTGCGTTCTTCGTCCGAAGAATTAAAGACCTCCGTAAAAGCATCCGTGGACAATGCGATTCTTACCATGCGCCGTGAGAACAGGGAAATAGCAGATCATCTCGAATATATTCGCTCTACCGTTGATACGATTAAGAATCCCAGCGAGGAAGACGAGGAGCGCAAGGCAGAAGAAGAAAAGAAACGCCTGGAAGAAGAAAAGGCAAAAGAAGAACAAAGACTTGCCAAGGAAGAAGAGGACAAAAGAGCATTGGAAGATATGTTCAAGCAGTCCGATGAATTCGTACACAAAGAGAATGTTAAGGTGTATCGAAATGTTCAGGCAGTCGTTGTTGATGAATTTAAGAATCAGACAGAAGGTTTGACCAAACATAACCGTGAATTATATGAGAACATGAAATCAATTCGTTTTGCCGTTATTATTGCGATTGCATTAGGTGTTGCAAACGTGGTATTGACCGTATTGAAGATTCTCAATATTTTGTAATGTTTGGTTTGTAATATTTGGTTTTATGAAGCATATTACAAAGTATTCATTTCATATAAAGGTGTTGACAATAAGAGTGCTTATGGGCACTTTTCTTGTTGCACTTTTTTTTATTCCGAATTTTACGCTCTTTGAGCATGCCGGAAACAACAGCTTTACCATTAAACTCTATGGTGAAACGGTAGGTATCGTATCTGATGAAAATCACGCGGGAGATCTTCTTTCAAAGGCCCGCAAATCACTGGCTTCGAGGAGTAATTCCCTGGTGATGTTAGAGCCGATGGATTATCAGGTGATCGGAGAGGAGACGATTTTCAGAAAAAGCAATACGGATAAGGAAATTCTTTCCGGTATGACAAGTATCATGCAGAATCACATCAAAAAGGCAAGAAGAACCGCGTATACCATGAAGGTTCGCGGTCTTACCGTAAATATGTCTTCCGCGGAAGAAATTCAAACAGTTTTGGAAAAAACCATTGAAAAATATGATACCGAAGAGCAGTACGAAGTGGTTATGGAAAAGGATGTTGACCGCGATTTAAACGTACTTACGGCATCCATCCGGAAAAAAGAGGCTGAAAAAGAAACATTTCAGACAACGGGCGGGGTCGGTGCCGCGCTTTCAAATGCGGACAAAGCCTGCGAGGAAGTTTACAGCATGGGCTTCGAGGACTACAGCTTAGGCCTTCAGAGCATGGGTCTTAGCCAGACTATTGAGGTGGTGAAAGCCAGTGTTTCTGCAGATGAGCTTATGAGCGTGGACGAAGCGCTGGCGCTGCTTACTGAAGAGCAGGCAGTTATGCAGACATATGAGGTTCAGCAGGGCGACACGCTTTCCGGAATATCCTTAAAACTTAATATTCCGATGGAAACCATTGTAGCAATGAATTCGGACTATATGGAGAGTGTAAACAGTACCATTCATATCGGTCAGAC
>CACZRH010000086.1 GCA_902783455.1 uncultured Lachnospiraceae bacterium
AATACGCTTGCCATTGCGGCAAACATAAAGACAATCAGAATCGGCGAAGTAATATTATTCGCTTCTTTAAAGCTTTTTGCAAAAATGCAGACACAAAGACTGATTGCTGAGGAAAACATCGAAAAGACCGGCAGACAAATCAGTAAGGATAAAAACGCCGGAATAAACAGTTTGAAGTCAAACTCCTTAAATCCCAGATTCTGCATATCAAATGTCTTATACATGTAGAAGGTCATTGCAAACATCGAAAGCAGATTCAAAAATGCTGAGAACACTGCTATCGTGGAAACCGACAAAAATTTCGAAATCATGATATCGCTTTTTTTGACCGGCAAAGTCATGATCGTTTCAAGAGTCCCTCTCTCCCGTTCACCGGCCGTTGCATCGATTGCCGGGTAAATCGCACCTGTCAGAATCGAGATGATTAAGATAAACGGAAGAACCATTCCGATAATCGACCCGGCATTCTGTTCAGAAGTGGAAATACTTTCCACCGTAAGATCTACGGGATTTAAAATCCCCTCTGCATCTCCGAAGAGATTCTGAAACGCCTTCTTACGAAGTTCATTGGAATACGCTCTTAACACTTCCGACACATAGGAATAAGCATTTGCGGAATTCGTATTTGAGGAAAGATTATAGCATTTCACCTTAAACAATTCGGACATATCATAAAAAGTAAGCATTTTGTCCGATGCGGTCAAAGAATCACTGGTAGAATAGTCACCGGACACAATAACCAAATCAACCTTCTTTTCTTTTAAATCTTCCTTCGCCGGCTCTTCATCGAAATAATCGACCTTTTGAAATTTATAATCAAACTTATCGTTTTCATCGGACAGTATTTCAAATACCCGGTCGGACACATCGGAAGTAACCATGGCAATCTTGTATTCCTTGCTCTCCGACTCTTTTACAATTCCCTGCATCACAAGAAGCGACCCGAGCATCATAGCCGGATAGAGAAAAATCGGAATCAGAATCATCACGATAATGGTCTTCTTATCCCTCAAAAGATCCATGATTTCCTTTTTATACAGAGTGAGGATCGGTCGTCTTCTCATAGGCTGCCTCCCTCACCGGAATTCATCATATCTGTTGTTTCTTTGTTCGAAGGCACTCTGTCAGGATTTAATACATCTTCGGTCTCTTCATAGGTTGTAAGGTCCTTAATCAGCGCTTTAAAGGTATCCCTTAAATTATCGGTTTCGGTAATCTCCATCAGCTGCTTCGGAGTACCGAACGCAACCTTTCTGCCTTCATAAATCATTAAAATCCGGTCACATAAATACTGCGCCTCTTCCATGTAATGCGTGGAATAAAGCACCGTTTTGCCGTTTTCCTTCTCTTTTTTCATAAAATTGATGATAGTTTCGGAAGACAGAATATCAAGTCCGAGAGTCGGTTCATCAAAAATATAAATCTCCGGATTATGAATCAGGCATCTGGAAATGCTTGCCCTCTGACGTTGTCCTGTTGATAGTTTTTCGATTCTCTGATCGCAGAATTTTTCCATTTCCAGTAAAGCAAAGACTTCTTCTGCTCTTTTTTCGCAGTCCTGCTTGGAAATTCCGTATAATTCTCCAAATAAAAGAAACATCTCCCGCGGGGACAGTCTTCCGTAAAGCGCGGTATTGTTGGAAAGATATCCGATTTTCATCTTTTTTAACACGGGATCGGTTAATAAATTTCCTTCTTTGTCATAAACCTTTACTTCGCCTTCCGTCGGTGTCATTAAATTTCCGAGCATACGAAGAAGTGTTGTTTTACCGGCACCGTTCGGTCCTAAAATACCGAGGATTTCCCCTTCCTTTGTTTTGAAGGACAAATTATTGACCGCAAGAAAAGTTTCCTTTGTCTGCTTTCCGAGACGAAGGCCTGTTTTTTTCATTCGGTCATTTTCCGCACTTTCATTCGCGGATTTTTTTACCGGACGGATAAATTCTTTTTTCAGATGATACGCTTCTATCATGGATACCCTCCCGGGGTTATTTCACTGTCTTAAAGTCATTTCACTACCTTAAAAATATTCTTCGAGCTTTTCCGAAAGCCTTTTCCTGCAAGGAACGGGAAAAAGCGGTTCACAATATAACAGATCGGAATCTCGTACGCCGCTTCAATCAGATATATATGCAGTATAAAAATATAATTCTTAAAATGCACCGTATACTGGTTTCTGTCCATCGCAAATGCCTTGGCATTATTCATGATGCCGAAATCCAGATGCGTTGCCATAATCACCAGCGAATTTCTGCCGCAAAGCACGAAAAATTCATAAATTAACGGAATCTCAGGCAGATTCATAAACAGAATCATCCACGCTCCCGTTGATAAAATTCCGACCGGAATGGCAAGATAGATTTTCCCGATATTCATGTTATGGATATCAACGATATTGCTTTGATACTGCATCAGAAAATAGGATCCGACAAGCAAAGATACGCTTATCCCGATGGTAAGGATTCTTTTCCTGATTAATCTCTCCTTCGCATCATAATGAAGCACATTTGCTCCGGAAAGCTGTCTTTCACGGATTCTGCAATCCAGTTTATTCAGTAGGAATCCGAGATACCATCCAAAGCACAAAAAAGGCAGCATATAAAAGCTTCTTTCAAGAGTAAATGCAAGATACATCGGACAAAGCAAAAAGACGGAACGCCAAAACGGTGCGTTTAATACTCCCCCATCAAGAATTACATTTTCCGTTACTGCCTCCGTAAGTTGAATTAACATATTCCCTTCCAGCCATACCGAAAGAACGGTCGCAATTGCGGCCAGAATAAGCGTAATTAAGATGGTAAGGGGATGTTTTAAATATTTTTTCAAAAGAAAGAAAATGAAAGCACTGATGAATAGTGCCGGCAAAAACCAGAGAATGCTTTTACCGTATAGAAAAATCGTCTGTAAAATACCAAGCCAAAGACGTATTGCAGAGAATTCGGCATTCAGAAGCCCGTAGATGCTTTCATAAAGGAGAATTAAAATGCTGAATCCGATATAAGGAACCAGAATCCCCGTAAATCGTTTTTTCAAAAACCCTTTCAGGGAGTTCGATGTGTCATTTTTATATTGCATTAAAAAACCGGAAATCACAAAGAAAACCGGAAGCATAAATACCGAAATAAAACGATGCGCATTGTCTCTAAGACCCGTAGAATGCCCTGCCACAACGCAAAGAATTGCGAAGCCGCGGAGTGCATCAATATAATCAAGACGTTTTGATGAGTTGGTCATGGCAACCTTTCAATTGTTCTGACTGTCAGTATATTTTTTGTATAAATCCGGCCGCTTTAACCGGGTATTCTCGATTGCTTTCTCAAGCCGCCATTTTTCAATATTCTTATGATGTCCGGAAAGTAAAACTTCCGGAACCTTCTCTCCTTCCCACTCTTCCGGCCTGGTATACTGCGGATATTCCAGCAGATTGCTGTCGGAGAAGGATTCCTCGTCTGCGGAAGTATCGTTATTCAAAACACCCGGAACAAGTCTGGAAATCGTATCAATCATAACCATTGCAGGGAATTCTCCGCCGGTTAAAACATAATCGCCGATGGATACTTCTTCCACCCCGATTCGGTCTAATACCCTTTGATCGATTCCTTCGTAATGTCCGCAAAGAAAAATGAGATTTTTTTCCTTGGATAATTCCCGCGCCATCTCCTGATTAAAGGTTTTGCCCTGCGGGGACATATACAGGATGCGGTGGGCATTTTCTATTTTATTCAGGATTGCTTTATAGCAGTCATAAACAGGCTGTGCCTGCATCAGCATCCCGGCACCGCCACCGAATGGGTAATCATCTACTTTTTTATGCTTATCAAGCGTGTAATCGCGGATATTTACGGCTTCAATGTGAATGAGTTCATTTTCCATTGCACGCTTGATTATACTGTTGTTAAGCCCTCCCATCACCATTTCGGGAAAGAGAGTCATAACATAGAAATTCATATGTCTAATCCTCCAGGCCCGGCATCACGAACACCTTCATTACACGCTCTTTCATATCCACGCCTTTGATACAGTCTTTAATGGCAGGAAGCAAAATCTCCCCGCCGTCCTCTTTCGTGACAACATAAACATCATTCGCACCGGTCTGCAAAACATCAGAAAGAACGCCTAAAAGGGAATCATCCTCCCGGTAAACCTTCATTCCGATCAAATCCGAAATAAAATACTCGTCCTTCTGAAGTTTTACCGCATGCTCACGGTCTACCAAAAGTTCTTTATTACGAAGTCCTTCCACTTCATTCATGGAATTGAACTCTTTGAATTTTATTATAACAAACTGTTTGAAGAATTTCACGGATTCCGGATGCAGAAGTATTTTTTCCTTCCCGGTATCCAGATAGACTTCCTTTAATTTTTTAAACCGCTTTACGTCATCGGTCTGCGGGAAAATTTTGACTTCCCCGTGCACGCCGTGCGGTGTCGTAATTGTCCCGACTGTTAAAAACTCTTCCATGCTGTCTCCTGATTTATCTTCTGATTTATTCCCTGTTTCAATCTTATAGTCTGTTTCGCCGATTTTATTCCTGTAAGCATTATCTTATGAAATATGCCGTTATTTCGATAAAATCAGTCCGAATACCGCGGAAAACACAATCTGCAATATCGCACAGACTGCCGTAATCCAGTAAAGCGTTTTTTCTCTTGCGGCACACTCTTCCTTCATACCGGTACGGACAAAGAACATCCAGTATACAAAGCCCATTATTGCACCGATATAATACATCAACTTCGCCGTGTTTGCGATTCCGCCGTTGATTCCCATCATATAAGAAAATGCCATCATCTGGAAAATGATTCCGTGAAAGGTATAAACACCGCACTGAATATAATGATATTTGCGAAACTTCGGTATTTTACCCGCATCCTCTTTTTTGATTAGCCGGTAAATCAGTGTAAACAGTGCAATTAAAAGCACAAGATTACTGTAGAAAAATCCGATGAAATATACAATTATCAGAATCACTTTCAAGGTCTGGAGCCATTTCGGATAGGAAATCATGTCAAAATACGGGAACTCCAGAATTTTCTGCCCGTCGATGGTCGCAAAATAATGACCTACTTCTGTGTCTGCAGTCTGAAACATCGTATTGGAAATCTGCGTCATATAGACTTCATTCGGACGTCCGGAAAGCGCAAGCTGTCTTTCATTTAATGCTTTCAGCGTATAAACGGTAAAAATCGACGTAAAGCTGTAGGTACCTTTCACTACGGTATCTGCTTTAATATAGGAGCCCGCAAGATCCGATAAATTGTTGTGAAATCCGCCTTCGATTACACCACGTTCGCCGAATATTTGATTTAATGCATACTTCTGATCATCCTCAAGCTTCGAAGCACCGGGTGCACAAAGAACGGCATAGCTTTGTAAATCCTCAGAAATATAAACTGCTCCGGTCGCATTCATATCCGAATAAAAAATACCGCAAACAGGCTTCTCAAACGGATAATAATATGCCAATCCGTGAGCACATCTTGCGTCTCCCATTTTGGATGCATCACGGTATTTTAAGGTCGGAGTAAAGAATTCTTCCTTCGATTCCTTCGACAAAATCCGCTCATCATCTGAAGTTAACGCATCCATTAAAATCACCAGATCGGATACGGTTGCCCTTACGGAATAAGCAGGATAAAAACCATAAAGTACAGTATCCCCTTCCGCTGTATTGGATTTGACATATTCACAGTCGGAATAATCATAATAAATCGAGGTTTTTTCCATTCCGAGGGGATCTAAAATATTCGATTTCACATAATCATAATAAGCCACGCCGGTAACATTTTCCAGAATATATGCCGCAAGCGTAATTCCGTAATCGGAATACGCCATATAATCTCCCGGATGATATACCTGTGAGGTTTTATTCTGAATCAGCCACTCTTCCAGGGAAGTAAATTTCTCTCCGGAAAGAAGCACGTGTCCCGCCTGATTTTGCTGAAATCCCGCCGTATGATTCATCAAATCCAGAATCGTAAAATCTTCTTTGATTCCGGCCTGCAGCATGAAATCATCCGGAAGATAAGTACTTACCGGAGTGTCAAAATCCACATTTCCCTGCTCTTTTTGCTGCATCAGAGAAATCCATACAAAAATCGCCGAAACGCCACCCCAGTTACAGAGCGTTTCCGTATTCTCTTCCGTAATTACACCGTGATCATTTATGTACGTCGGACTTAACAGATGCAGTTGTTCACCCGAACCATTGGAAGCATTCTCTGAATTGTCATTTGAATACTCGCTTGTGTTTTCGTTTGTACCATCTGCGAGGCAGTTAACCGCAGGCAAAAAAGCGGTCAGGACTGCCAGGATTACGCATAATGTTATGGCTGAAATTTTATAAATGAATTTCTTTTTTATCATTTAAACCTCTGATAATATATATCATATAATATATCTGAAAAAAGGGTCTGACCCCTTTTTCAGGGGGCCCGACCCCGTTCATTATTGATTAAATAATATCAACATCAACATACAAATCATCTTTGGATGATGCTGCTTTTACAACTGCGCGAATTGCTTTTGCAATTCTGCCCTGCTTCCCGATTACCTTACCCATATCGGAAGGTGCCACATGAAGTTCGATTTTGATGTCCTTTCCGTCCTGTTTTTCGGTCACGACAACTTCATCGGGATGGTCAACAAGTGCTTTCGCAATAACTTCTACCAATTCCTTCATTCAATTCACCTCCAAATTTGCAGATTATATTTATTTCTCAATTCCTGCAAGCTTGAAGATTTTACCAACGGTCTCGGTAGGCTGTGCGCCTGCTGCAAGCCACTTCTTTGCAAGTTCCTCATTTACCTTGAATTCACTGGGATCGGTATTCGGATTGTAGGTTCCGATTTCCTCGATGCACTTTCCGTCTCTGGGAGATCTGGAATCTGCAACTACGATTCTGTAAATAGGATTTCTCTTATAACCCATTCTTCTAAGTCTGATTTTTACTGCCATTTCTTTTTCCTCCAAATAATTGTGTTATTAAAATATTGTTTTTTTATCCTGTAAATGCAATTTTGAATTGAATTTACGTATCTATAATCGTCCGTGAAATAGTTTTTCTACTTCATCAGATAACTATCGTGACTGGATTTGCTCTAGAAGGGGAATCTCCTTCTCTTACCCTTCATCATGCCCGGCATCTGCTTCATCATCTTCTGCATCTGCTCAAACTGCTTTATAAAGCGGTTTACTTCGGCAATGTCCACGCCTGCACCCTTTGCGATTCTGTGCTTGCGTTTCGGATTTAAAAGCTTCGGATTGGATCGTTCCTCCGGTGTCATGGATAATACAATCGCTTCCATATGCACGAGCTGCTTTTCATCAATGGCGCCTTCTAATTCTTCCCTGGAAACGCCCATTCCCGGCATCATTCCTAAGATCGCACCGAGGCCGCCCATTTTACGCATCTGCTTCATGCTCTCTAAGTAATCGTTGAAATCAAACTTCCCTTTCTTCATACGGGAAGCCATCTCGCGATCCTTATCCTCATCAACTTCTAAGGTTTCCTGGGCTTTTTCAATCAGGCTTAACACATCGCCCATGCCGAGAATCCGGTTCGCCATACGGTCCGGATAAAAGGGTTCCAAATCGGATAATTTTTCGCCCATACCCACGAATAAAAGAGGTTTTCCGGTTACGGCCTTTACGGAAAGCGCCGCACCGCCTCTGGCATCACCATCCATCTTGGTTAAGATGATTCCGTCGATTCCGATTTTATCATTGAATGCTGTTGCAACATTTACTGCATCCTGACCGGTCATGGCATCGACAACCAAGAAGGTCTGATGAACTTCCACATTTTTCTTAATCTTCTGAAGCTCTTCCATCATCTCTTCATCGATATGAAGACGACCGGCGGTATCGAGGATTACAACATTGAAGTTGTTCTTATTCGCATATTCGATTGCCGCTTTGGAAATATTCACCGGCGAATGAGAATCGCCCATGGAAAAGCATTCCACACCGACCTTTGCGGCATTGACCTTTAACTGTTCGATTGCAGCGGGACGATAAACGTCGCAGGCAACCAGAAGCGGTCTTTTTCCCTTTTTCAGCATCTTACCGGCAAGCTTCGCTGTGGTCGTGGTTTTACCTGCACCCTGAAGACCGCACATCATGATTACGGTAATTGCCTGGCCCGGCTGATACTGAATATCGGTATTTTCACTGCCCATCAGGTTAATCAGTTCTTCGTTAACGATTTTGACAACCATCTGGCCGGGATTTAATCCGTTTAATACTTCTTCTCCAACCGCCCGTTCCTGAACGGTATTCATGAAGTTCTTTACGACCTTGAAGTTAACATCGGCTTCGAGAAGCGCCAATTTTACTTCTTTGAGCGCAACCTTAACGTCTTCTTCGGTAAGACGTCCTTTGCTCTTTAATTTCTTAAAGACATTTTGTAATTTATCGGTTAAGCTTTCAAATGCCATAACTTTCCTTTTTAACGATAGCTTTTATAACGAAATCTTTTTAACGATAGATTAATTTATCAATAATTTATCAATAATCAAATATCTTCGATATCAGTTATTTTTTTCTGTATTTCCTCAATCAGACAATTTCTTTCTTTTTTGGAAGAAATCTCCTTTACGCTTTCCAAATCACCCTGAATACTCTTTGCAGTGCTTTTTAAGGCATCAAATCTTTTAATTAAACCGAGTTTTTCCTCATACCCTTCCAGAATCGCATCACAGCGTTTCAAAAGATCATGAATGCCCTGTCTGGAAACACCGTATTCCTCTGCAAGCTCGGACAACGAAAAATCATTCATTACGGCATCTTCGTAAACCTTCTTCTGATGATCCGTAAGTAATTCTCCGTAAAAATCATATAATAATGCTCTTCGGGCGATTTCTTTCATACTTGCCTATCTTATCAAAAAGAAAAACAGGTGTCAAGTATTTTTTCTTGACACCTGGGGACGGGGATGTTGTGTCATTTTTTATTTACGCTTCTTATCGGAGACACCGGAGCCTTCCATGTCAAAGAGCGCATCTACGAATCTTGCGGAATCGAATTCCTGCAAATCCTCGATTGCCTCGCCGACACCGATATATTTGACGGGAATCTTTAATTCCGACTGTACCGCTACTGCAATACCGCCCTTTGCGGAACCGTCCATTTTGGTAAGAATGATTCCGGTAAGCGGTGTTACGGTGGAAAATTCCCGCGCCTGATTAATCGCATTCTGACCGGTTGTAGCATCAAGAACA
>CACZRH010000087.1 GCA_902783455.1 uncultured Lachnospiraceae bacterium
GTGAAGTTCTGCAAGGAATGGTTTGACGGAGATCCCGTGGCAATGATGGAAGCATATATGAAGAAAAAGAAGCTTACGCCGAGCCAGAAAAGACGTTTGGAAGATGCGATTTCGTAAGGAATCGCATTTTTTTCTTGACAATGAAATAAAATCTGTTATATTTATGATAGAACAGATAAAGCAAAGAAAATGATAAAAATCGAAAAAAGAGAAAATGGAAAGGTGGTGTTCATATGGATGGTTCTAAACTGACGCAGAAATCGTTACAGGCAATACAGGAGTGTCATGCTCTGGCAGAAGAGTACGGGAATCAGGAAATTTCGGAGGAACACCTGCTTTATGCACTTTTAACCCAGGATGACAGTCTGATTCTGAAACTGATTGAAAGAATGGAAATTAATAAGGAGTACTTCGTAAACCGTGTGCTTTCGGAAATCGAGAAAAAGCCGAAGGTTTCCGGTGCGCAGTGCTATGTCGGAGATGATCTTCGGAAAGCTTTGAACCAGTCGGACGACATTGCGAAGCAGATGGGAGATGAATATATTTCCGTAGAGCATCTGGTGCTTGCCATGATTGCGAATCCGTCCCGGGAAATGAAAGCGATCCTGAAGGAATTCGGAATCGACAAGGAACGTTTTTTAAAGGCGCTTTCAACGGTTCGCGGAAATCAGAAGGTAACCGGGGACAATCCGGAGGGTACCTATGACGTATTGACCAAATACGGTGCGGATTTGGTGGCGAGAGCAAAAGAACAGAAGCTGGATCCGGTAATCGGAAGGGATTCCGAAATCCGGAATGTGATTCGGATCCTTTCGAGAAAGACAAAGAATAATCCGGTATTAATCGGTGAGCCGGGTGTCGGAAAAACCGCTGTTGTAGAAGGTCTGGCACAACGTATCGTTCAGGGCGATGTTCCTCAGGGGTTGAAGGATAAAAAAATATTTGCGCTTGATATGGGAGCTTTGGTTGCCGGTGCCAAGTACCGCGGTGAATTCGAGGAACGTTTGAAAGCCGTTCTGGATGAGGTTCGTAAGTCCGAGGGTGAGATTTTACTCTTTATTGATGAACTGCATACCATTGTCGGGGCAGGTGCATCGGAAGGCTCGCTGGATGCCGGCAATATGTTAAAGCCCATGCTTGCGCGTGGAGAACTGCATTGTATCGGTGCAACGACGTTAGATGAATACCGCAAATATATCGAAAAGGATGCGGCATTGGACCGTCGTTTCCAGCCGGTTATGGTGGATGAGCCGACGGTTGAGGATACGATTTCCATCCTGCGTGGCCTAAAGGAACGATATGAAGTATATCACGGGGTAAAAATCCTCGATAACGCACTTGTCAGCGCAGCGGTTCTTTCGCACCGTTACATTTCGGACAGATTCCTTCCGGATAAGGCAATTGACCTTGTGGATGAAGCCTGTGCTTTGATTAAGACCGAGCTTGACAGTATGCCGACGGAGTTAGATGAGATGCGGCGCAGAATCCTGCAGATGGAAATTGAGGAAGCGGCTCTTAAGAAAGAAGAGGATTCCTTAAGTGCAGAGCGGCTTTCCGCATTGCAAAAAGAACTGGCGGAGGAGCGGGAACAGTTTGATACGTCCAAGGCACAGTGGGAAAATGAAAAAGCAAATGTCGGAAAACTCAGCAAATTAAGGGAACAAATCGAATCCGTTAACAGTCAGATTCAGATAGCGCAAAGAGAAGGCAATCTCGAAAAGGCAGCGGAATTATCCTACGGTACCCTGCCGGCATTAAAGAAGGAGTTAGAGCAGGAGGAGGCGGCGTTAAAATCATCTGACCGGACACTGCTTCACGAGAATGTTTCCGAAGAAGAAATCGCAAGGATTATTTCGAGGTGGACCGGAATTCCGGTGGCGAAGTTAACGGAAAGTGAAAGGAATAAGACACTGCATCTCGAGGATGAGCTTCATAAGCGTGTCATCGGGCAGGATGAGGGTGTGAAGCTTGTAACGGAATCCATTATCCGTTCCAAAGCCGGAATTAAAGATCCCGGAAAACCGATCGGTTCCTTCTTATTCCTTGGTCCTACAGGTGTAGGTAAAACAGAGCTTGCAAAATCACTTGCGGCAACACTTTTTGATGATGAATCCAATATGGTGCGCATCGACATGAGCGAATATATGGAGAAATTCTCCGTGTCGAGATTGATCGGAGCGCCTCCGGGATATGTCGGATATGATGAGGGAGGACAGCTGACAGAGGCTGTTCGCAGAAAGCCTTATGCGGTTGTATTGTTTGATGAAATCGAAAAGGCACATCCGGATGTATACAATGTTCTGCTTCAGGTTTTGGATGACGGCCGTATCACGGATTCGCAGGGCAGAACCGTTGATTTTAAGAATACGATTCTGATTATGACATCCAATATCGGCGCGATGGATTTGCTGGACGGCATGGACGAAAACGGAACCATCAGCGAAGAAGCACAGGAGGCGGTAATGGATAAGCTTCATGCTTCCTTCCGGCCGGAATTTTTAAATCGTCTGGATGAAATTATTATGTTTAAGCCTTTAAC
>CACZRH010000088.1 GCA_902783455.1 uncultured Lachnospiraceae bacterium
AAGAGGCCGGAATTACCTATTTCTATACCTTAATTGATGATGCGGTTGCGCGTGTCATGAAGTCTAAAGGCGGATTTATCTGGGCCTGCAAGAATTATGACGGCGATGTAATGTCCGATATGGTCAGCTCCGCATTCGGTTCCCTTGCCATGATGACTTCCGTGCTCGTATCTCCTTCCGGAGTTTATGAATATGAAGCTGCGCATGGAACCGTACAGCGTCATTATTACAAGCATTTAAAGGGAGAAGAGACATCCACAAACTCCGTTGCTACGATTTTTGCATGGACCGGCGCACTTAGAAAGCGTGGTGAACTGGATAAAATTTCCGAGCTTTGTGAATTTGCGGATAAGCTTGAAAAAGCAACGATTACCACAATAGAGAGTGGAAAAATGACAAAAGACCTGGCATTGATTACTTCGTTAAAAAATGTTACGGTATTAAACAGTGAACAGTTTATTAAAGGAATCCGGGAATCACTGGATGCACTGTTGCAGGCTTAAATTAAGCAGGAAAAAGGGGGATTATATGGAATTAAATGAAATTGCGAATCGGGGGAAATTCATTAACGGTGTTATTGTCATTGTAAACATGATTACGTTTATTACGTACATGATTGGCAGATTTGCGTATGAATCATCTTTTTTGATGACGGTTCAGACAATTGTACGTGTAATCGGTGGCATTCTTGCCGCCGGAGGAATTGTTTATACGATTATTCTTATGAAGAATAATGAAGGCAGATTAAAGGGGCTTGGCTTATGTCTGGCATCCTGTATTGTAAGCCTTGTATTTTCCGTCGTAGGATGTATGGTTGGTATCGTAATATGGATTCTTTCCGGCGTTTCCATGAGACAGCTTGACCAGTCCTTTAAGGAACAGTCCACCATGGATGCATGGGGAAATTATGCGGAACGTCAGACGCAGACAAGATTCGGCATGCAAAACGGCAACAATATGGCAGATGATAATCTGTATGGCGGACAGAACAATTACGGCGGCCAGGATATGTATGGCGGTCAGAATACGTATGGCAGCCAGGATATGTATGGCGGTCAGAATACTTATGGTGGCCAGAATCAGTACGGTGCACCGCAGAATCCTTCCGAATGGTCCGGATATGGTGCATCAGAATCCCAGAATTCTTATGGAACCCCGAAGGATCCGTCTTCCTGGACCGGATACGGCTCATCGGATGACAATAATATGCAGTAAAAATTAATGTGCATTACATACAATTTATATTTGTCAGAAAAAGAGAACCTGTCCGTAAATCGGGCAGGTTCTAATTATTTAATCCTGTGAGAGAAGTTCTTCCCAAAGCTCCATTTTAGCATCCAGCAGTTCTTTCTTTTGGGCATGTTTAGCGCAGACCTCCTGCAGTTTCACGGAGTTTGTGGCAATGTCCGGATCATTCATTAAAATTTCCAAATCGGAAAGCTCTGTCTCCAAAACAGAGATTTCTTCCTCAACTTTCTTAATCTGATTCTCAAGTTTTCGCTTAGCTGCCTGTTCTGCCTTGGATTTCTGCCAATCAGCCTTGCTCTCGGTTATTGTTGAATCAGATTCTTTTCCGTTGTTGTCGACAGACACAGGCGTTTTGGTATTGCCAACAGAAGGAATTTCGGTTTTTTGAGAAGAAAAACCGAAGGTGGATTGAGAGAGTGTGTTGTTTGAAGATTTTTCCAGATAATAATCGTAATTTCCGAGATAACCCGTGATTTTGCCGTTTTCCAAACACAATATGCGCTCAGCCGTCCGGTTGATAAAATACCTGTCGTGACTTACATATAAAAGCGTTCCGGGATAAGCGTTTAAGGCATTTTCAAGGATTTCTTTGGAAATCATGTCCAAATGGTTGGTCGGCTCATCGAGGATTAAAAAATTCGCACCGGAAAGCATCAGTTTGGCCAATACAACACGTCCGCGTTCCCCTCCGGAGAGCGTTGAAATCTGTGCGAATACCTCGTCGCCGCGGAAGAGAAATCCGGCCATGGTATTTCGAATTTCGGTTTCCGTC
>CACZRH010000089.1 GCA_902783455.1 uncultured Lachnospiraceae bacterium
ATAGCACTGATAATTGGTTACGGAATTAATATTCATCTCCTGAAGCATTCTGCCGTACTCTCCGTGAAGCACCTCTCCGAGTAAGAAGAAGTCTTCCTTTTTGGAATCGCAGAAACCGCGCAGTCTGTTTAAAAAGCCATAGTCTAAGCAGTATGCCACGTCCAAACGGATTCCGTCGATCTCAAACTCATTAATCCATCCTTCCACGGCATGGAAAATATGCTGAATCACATCCTCGTTGTGAAGGTTTAATTTGACTAAATCGTAATTTCCTTCCCAGCCTTCATACCAGAGTCCGTCGTTGTAATTGGAATTGCCGCCGAAATCAATACGGTTAAACCATCCGACATACGGGGATGACTCCCTGTTATGAAGCACGTCCTGGAATGCCCAGAAGCCGCGTCCGACATGATTGAATACACCGTCTAAAACGACTTTGATGCCTTCCTCGTGAAGCGCCTTGCAGACTTTGGCAAAATCTTCATTCGTTCCGAGTCTGCAGTCGATTTTTGTATAATCCCTGGTATTGTATCCATGGGTATCCGACTCAAATACCGGTGAAAAATAGATGGCATTGATACCAAGCTTTTTCATATGGGGAATCCAGTCTATCACCTTTAAAATACGGTGTTCTAAGTTGCCGTCATTTTCAAAAGGTGCTCCGCAGAAACCCAAGGGATAAATCTGATAAAATACACTTTCATAAGCCCACATTGTTTTTATCCTCCTTTACGCAAGCATGTCAGGTGGTATGACTCCAGAATGACGCGATTGTATTTGCAGCCTGATCGGCATTCACCCGCCTCTCCGACTTCATGTGCTCCGGAAAAAGCATCTCGTATTCTGCCTTCAAAAACCGCTTCTCAAGATAAAGAATCACTCCCTTATCCTCAGCTGTTCGGATGAGTCGTCCCGCGGACTGCAAAACCTTATTCATTCCCGGTATCTGATAGGCAAACTCATATCCCCTGCCGCCGTTATTGTCAAAATACTCCCGCATCAGTTCGCGGTCCTTCGTGACATAGGGAATGCCGCCGCCCACAATCAGTACGCCGATTAAATCTTCTCCGGTTAAATCGATTCCTTCGGAAAAGATTCCACCCAACACGCAAAAGCCTACCACACTTCGCCTTATTTTCGCAAGTCCTTTCTGCCAGACGCCCTTCCCGTGCGGCTTTCCGGGATTTTTTCCCGGTTTGATTGTCAGAAATGATAATTGTTCCTCTTTCCCGGGGACACCCCCGTCTGTCGCCCTTTCCGTACGGAATTTTCTTAAAAATTCCTCTCTCTCAGTCTCCGACATGCCTTCCTGCTGCATGACGACATCAAAGACCACCGGCGCGTATTTTTTATAAAGCACCGTCCGGACACGCTCCGCAAAATCGAAGGACGGGAAAAAGACCATATAATTCCCGGATTTCACCTTCACCGTCCGGTAGATATAGGCGGCTATTTTTTCATAGTTTTCATCCGTACGCTCCTCAAAGCGGCTGGTGACATCCCCCGCAGTCAGAATCAGACGGTTTTCCCTCGGAAAAACGGATTTTGCCAAAACGGATTCATCCTCATCCTGCGCGCCGAGCAAATCCCGGTAATATTCCATCGGGAAAAGGGTCGCGGAAAACATTACTCCGGCACGCGCACGCTTATTGCAGGCCTTTACCATTCTGTTCGGATCAATGCACAAAAGCTTTACAATCAGTTTTTCATCTTCCCCGATTCTGGCAAAAAGCTTATATTCCTCCCCCATCAAATCCCACATTTCCTGGAAATGGGTAACTTCAAAATAATAATTCAGAATTGCCTTCCAGAGTCTTCCGCCTTTTCTTCGCTCTTCTAACTCCAAAAGTTTTTGCACCACTGCGGCAAATCTTGCCAGTGCTTTTAACTGCGGCGCAAACAAATCGGTATCCTCATAGACGTAACTGCCCGAATCGCATTTGCGCTTTACAAGCAAAAAAGCGGCAGCACACGCATCCAGCGCACCGGCAATCTGCCTTGCATACCCGACCGGAATGGCGAGCTTCCCGGGGTGCTCACATTCCTCCTTAATCCATGCGGATAATGCCTGCATGTCCTCTTTGACAAGTTCGGCCGAGTACATGTCCCTCGCACGGTCCACCAGATTATGGGCCTCATCCGTTAAAAACAGGTAATCCCCGTTGTTGCATTCTGCAAAGAAACGCCTTAAATATACATGCGGGTCATAAACATAGTTATAATCACAGATAATCACATCCGCAAAAAGGCTCGCATCCAAGCTTAATTCAAACGGACAGACATTATAATCCGACGCGTATTTTTCGATCGTCTGCCTGGTAAACTCCTCTTCATTCGTTACCAGTGCGAAAAGCGCCTCATTGACACGGTCATAATGCCCCTTTGCACGGCTGCAGGCAATCGGATTACAATCCGGCTCACTTTGAATACAGATTTTTTCCTTGGCAGTAAGCACTACGCTTTTTATTTTTAACGCCTTTTCCCGCAGAATCTGAAGGGTATCCGATGCCACGGTTCTTGTGATCGTTTTAGCCGTTAAATAAAAGATCCGCCGTACATCTCCCGCACCCAGCGACTCAATGGCCGGATACAGCGTGGTAATGGTCTTTCCACAGCCGGTCGGTGCCTCCATAAAAAGAAAATGTCCGCTTTCGTAATTCTCACGACAACGGTTTATCAATTCCTCCTGTCCCTCCCGGAACGGAAAAGGAAAGGTCATATTCTGAATGCTTTCATCCCTCATGGCGGCCCATTTCACTTCTGCCTCTGCCCATTTGCCGTATTCCTTAATCAGCTCGGTAAACCAAGCGGTAAGTTCTTCTCCTGTAAGGGTATTCTTAAAGCGTCTGATTTTTTCCGTATCCAGATTGCAGTAAGTAACCTGTACGTCAATTTCGCTTAAATTCTCCTTCGTTAAAACCATATAGGCATAGCACATAGCCTGGGCAAGATGCTCCCGTTTCGGTGCCTTTAAATGATCCAAATTCCGATA
>CACZRH010000090.1 GCA_902783455.1 uncultured Lachnospiraceae bacterium
AGTTGTAGATCAGGTAGATATATGTGTAATCGGTGCGGGGCATGCAGGATGTGAAGCTGCCCTGGCGTGTGCAAGGCTTGGAATGGAAACGGTTATATTTACGGTTTCCGTAGAAAGCATTGCTTTAATGCCCTGTAACCCGAATATCGGAGGAACCAGTAAAGGCCATCTGGTACGTGAGCTGGATGCCCTTGGTGGCGAGATGGGAAAGAATATCGACAAGACCTTTATTCAGTCAAAAATGCTGAATGTTTCCAAAGGACCTGCCGTTCATTCTCTTCGTGCACAGGCCGATAAAATGGAATATACCAAATCCATGAGAAGAACTCTGGAGAATCAGAATCATCTTGTGATTAAACAGGGAGAGGTTTGCCGGATTCTTACAAAGCCTGATGAAAATGGAAAGCCTGTTGTATGCGGTGTGGAAATTGCAACGGGAATGATTTATGAATGTAAGGCTGCGATTATCTGCAGCGGAACCTATTTAAATGCCAGATGTCTTTGTGGCGAATCTATTACTTATACCGGACCAAACGGACTGATGGCAGCGACACATTTAACGGATGATTTAAAAAATATCGGAGTGGAACTTCGAAGATTCAAAACAGGAACTCCTGCAAGAATGGATAAGAGGACCGTCGATTTTTCAAAAATGGAAGAGCAGACAGGAGATACTCCGATTATTCCTTTTTCATTTTCAACGGATCCCGATAGTATTCAAAAAGATCAGGTTTCCTGCTATTTAACTTATACAAATGAAAAAACGCATGAAATCATTCGTGCCAATCTGGATCGTTCTCCAATTTATGCAGGAATAATAGAAGGTACCGGGCCGAGATATTGTCCGTCCATTGAAGATAAGGTAGTTAAATTTGCAGATAAGGAAAGACATCAGGTCTTTATCGAGCCGGAAGGTTTATATACGAATGAAGTTTATATCGGAGGGATGTCATCTTCTCTTCCGGAAGATGTACAGCTTGCGATGTATCGTACCGTTCCCGGTTTGGAAAAATGCCGGATTGTCCGCAATGCTTATGCAATTGAATATGACTGCTTATCACCCGGTCAGTTGAAGCCTTCACTGGAAATCAAAAATGTGGAAAATTTATTTTCCGCAGGTCAGTTTAACGGAAGCTCCGGATATGAGGAAGCAGCGGCTCAGGGACTGATTGCGGGAATCAATGCCGTTAATAAATTAAACGGAAAAGAACCTTTGATTCTTCAAAGATCCGATGCATACATCGGTGTATTGATTGATGATCTTGTTACCAAGGATAACAGAGAGCCTTATCGTATGATGACTTCCCGTGCGGAATACAGGCTTTTACTCAGGCAGGATAATGCAGATTTAAGACTTCGGAAATTCGGACATGATGCAGGTCTTATTTCCGATGCATTATATGAAAAAACTCTGGAAAAACAGCGACTGATTGATGAAGAAGTATATCGTCTGAAAAATACATTTGTAGGAGGAAGCAAGCGCGTAACTGATGTGCTTGCGAAACGTGATTCTGCTCCGTTGAAAACGGCCGCGTCGATTGCAGATTTAATGTGTCGTCAGGAATTGGATTATGAATTCTTAGCAGAGCTTGATCCGGATCGTCCAAATTTGCCTACAGATGTAGTACAACAGGTATGCATCAATATCAAATATGAAGGATATATTGCAAGGCAGTTACAGCAGGTTAAGAGCTTTAAAAAGAATGAAAATCATCGTATTCCGGAAGACATTGACTATGATGATGTCCTTTCCTTAAGACTGGAAGCCCGTCAGAAATTAAAACAATTCAAACCGATTTCCATCGGTCAGGCATCCAGAATCAGCGGTGTTACTCCGGCGGATATTTCAGTGCTTTTGGTATATCTTGCAGCAAAGAAGCAATAATTACATTTAAAAAAAATATACATCAAAAATGTAATGAAATGAGTTAAATAGTAAATAAAATACTGAATGAATAAAAAAGTAAAACAATAATAAAGTGTGCATAAAAGAAACTAAGTAAGTGTAATAGAAATTGTTTTATAAATAAAAAAGATTAGAAGTTATTATAGTTATAGAAAAAACTGTAATAAACAAAATAATAAAAAATGAATTTGGAAAAAGACATGGATTTAAGAAAATCTGCGAGAGCATTCGGAATTGAATTATCGGATAAACAGTTGGATCAGTTTGAAAACTATTTCCATCTGTTGGTGGAATGGAATGAGAAAATGAATCTGACTGCGATTACGGAAAGAGAAGATGTTTATTGCAAACATTTTCTGGATTCCATTTCTCTTGTGTCTGCATTTCAAGATTTCTTGGATCAGTTTCAGTCCGGTCATTTTAAATTAATTGATGTCGGAACCGGTGCAGGTTTTCCCGGAATTCCTTTGAAGATTATTTTTCCGGATGCTGAAATTGTTTTGATGGATTCTTTAAATAAAAGGATTACTTTTTTAAATGAAGTGATTGATCAGTTAAACCTGAATGAATCCGGTTCCATTGAAGCAATTCATTCAAGAGCCGAAGAGCTTGCCCATAACAAAGAATACAGAGAGCAGTTTGATTTGGTGGTATCCAGGGCGGTTGCTAATCTATCCACACTTTCCGAATACTGTCTTCCGTTTGCAAAAGTGGGCGGTTATTTTGTTTCCTATAAATCGGAAAAAGCATCGGAAGAAATTGCTGCAGCAAAGAATGCCATTTTTCTCTGTGGTGGAAGTTTGGCAAATGAGATTTCGTTTGTTTTGCCGGATACGAATATCGGACGAACTCTTGTCATAATTGAAAAGAAGCAGAATACTTCAAAGCAGTATCCAAGGAAAGCGGGACTTCCATCTAAGAAACCCTTATAAAAATAATTTTTTAGAACAAGATTATACTACAACCGTAGTACGATTTTTACATTTACTATTACCATTTATTATTAAATATCTATTTTACAATCAAATATTCGAATAACAATACTATTAATGTAGTACAATTCAAACATTTATTTTACATTATTTAGATTAACAGATTGGGAGATAATATATATGGATCAGCATGAATTAAGAGACTTACTTTTAACTTTAGCTGCACAGGCAGGTGCGGATTATGAAAAAGTTTTAATAGATCGAAACAGCAAATTTGAAGCAATTACTTTAATCTCACATAAGATGGATGAATTAAAAGCCGAGAATGATGAAGCGGTATTTTCTCCAAGAAATAAGCTTTCCGCTTATGATGCAAAAATCACTCTTGAGCAGGAATACGAAAGAGAAAAACTCGAATTGAGCAGACTGGATGATTTGCTCGACACTATGTTAAACAGAAAAGAAGAATTATTGGATGGTGTGGAACTTCTTGATTCTATTTTGGAAGAAAGAGATGAACTTCAATCCAAAGTAAAATCTTTTGAGGTAGAACAGATTTCTCAGGAATCTTCCGAAAAAGAAAGTGAAGAAGAGAAAGATGGCCTTTCTGTGGCTGATGAAAATGATGAGACAGTTTCTGATTCCGATCAACAGGATGGGGAAGATATCTTTACCCCGGATGTAAAGCAGGTTTTGGATGCTCTTTCACAGGTTGCCTATCAGTGTGGTGAAATTGCAAATTATACAATCCAGGATCCTTATCGTGCAAGAAACGAACTTCGGGCAATTTCCGTGAAGTATGGGAATTAAAGTAAATATGTATGGTTTATTTTGGGGGAAAACAGAAAATGACAATAGATGAATTGTATGAAGAGTTTTGTAGTAAGGATGCTAATAATAGCGGAGATTATTATTTAGACGAATTGTTCAATTTATATTGTAAAGAGGATGCAAATAATGAGGGAGATTATTATAAAGAAATAGGCATAGTTACTTCAAATCAATTTGATAAAATAAAGGACATTTTATATAAATATGAGATAAATATTGATGATAGTAAAGAAAAAATAATTAAAGAATGTAAAAAATTTATTAAAGTATTAAATTATTTACATAATGAGGATCGTCATTTTGGTGGAAATATGAATCGCCTTGACGGACTTGAAACTATGCTTCAAAGCAATAGTGATTCTAGTATTTATAATGGTAAAAATAGATATATTTATGAATTAATACAGAATGCTGATGATCGAAAAAATAGTTTATTTTGTAATGAGGAAACTTCACTAACAATTAGTTTTGTTTGTCCTGATAAAATCATTATTGAATATAACGGTAATAATTTTAATCCTTCTGATATTGTTTCTATATCAAATTATTTTGAATCTACAAAAAATGGAAATGGAGAATATAATACCGATACTCCTCAAATAGGTGAAAAAGGAATTGGTTTTAAATCTGTTTTTTCGCTGCCTGCAGAGAACATCCGGGTTCATATCAGAAGCAATGAATATAGTTTTTGCCTCGACAAAGCAATAGGAAGGATTATACCCA